>JAILDJ010000272.1 GCA_024689505.1 Clostridiales bacterium | reverse complement strand
CGCGGCTCCTTGCGGAGACACCGCATTTCGAGTGCGGCTCCTTAAACCTCTCGGACACCTCTCCACAAGCGCAACAATAATTATATAGCAGGCGCCTGTTTTTGTCAATATTGAATTTGAAAATGTTTCCATGGATTTTCTTAGGGACGTGTGATACCATAACCTCAAATCCATACAGGAGGTCCTCATGAATACCTTGACATACGATCAAAATGGTTTCCAGCTTGATGGCCGCGATGATTTCATGATCTCCGGCGAGTTCCATTATTTCCGCGTTCCGCGCGAGGATTGGAAGTACCGCATGCAGCTGTTCAAGGACTGCGGCGGCAATACATTGGCTACCTACGTACCCTGGATCATCCATGAACCGGAAGAAGGCTGTATCCTGTTCGGCGACGTCGGTCCCCGGGATCTGAAAGGGTTTCTCAAGACCGCTGCTGAAGTCGGCTTGAAAGTCATCCTGCGTCCCGGCCCCTACTCCTACTCCGAGCTGGTCAATGCCGGCCTGCCGCAGTGGATTTTAGACAAGTATCCGGAGACCTTGGCTCGTTCCGCCAGTGGAGCGATCATCCACCGACGTTCCGTCTCTTACTTGCATCCGGTCTTTTTGGAAAAGAGCCGCAGGTTCTATAAGGCCTTTGCGGACCTTGTACGTCCGTATATGGCGCAGAACGGCGGCCCTGTGGAGATGATCCAGGTGGACAACGAGCTGGCCGGCATCCATGTTTGGTACGGTTCCAAAGACTGCAACCTGACCACCATCGGTTTTGGTGACCCTGATGGAAGATTCCCCCGGTTCCTGAAAAAACGTTATGGCAGCATCGAAGCAGTCAATACAGCGTACGGCACCAAATATCCAGATCTTGCTTCAGTTGAGCCCTTCACTGAAAATGATCCCAAAAATGCCGCCGAATGCCTGCGGCATAAGGATTATAATGATTTCTATCAAAGCATGATGGCTGAATACCTGGTCCTTCTTGCCCGCTGGCTGCGGGAGGATGGACTGGAAGGCCCGATCTGCCACAATTCTGCCAACCCCACAATGAATCATCTTTTCGTGCAGACGGTCTCCGCTTTTGAGAAGGCACACATCCCCTTCCTGCTGGGCAGCGATCATTATTATAATCTGGGTTTGACCTGGGCCCAGAACAGTCCAACTCCGCAATATGCTTTAAAGATGATGATGAGTATGGATACCCTGCGTCAGCTCAAGATGCCTCCGGCGGTCCTGGAGATGCCGGCCGGTTCCAGCTGCGATATGCCGCCCATCCTGCCAGAAGATCTGAAAGCCTGCTACATGGCTAATATGGCAGTCGGCATGAAGGGTGTCAACTACTACGTTTTCACAGGAGGTCCCAACTTCGAGGACACGGGCGAAAATCGTGATATGTATGATTATGGTGCTCCTGTCGCCTGGGACAATACGATCCGTCCCTCCTATTACGCCATGAAGGACTTCCATGAAGCCGCCCATGCGCACGCATGGATGCAGCAGACCCATCGCCGTTCTTCTGTGCAGATCGGTTATGAATGGAACCTGATGAACGCGCCAGCCTATGATCTGGCCACACAGCTTTTCCCCTTAGGCAAGGCCTACGATTTTATCATGAATGGTCTGCTCTATACCTTGATGTGCACCAGGCACAATGGACAGATGGTCTGTCTCACCGGAGATCTGGACCTCGAGCGTCCACTGATCGTGCCGGCGCCTTCCGCCATGAGTGCTGACGCGCAGAAAGCAGTTCTACACTTCGCTGCGCAAGGCGGCAAGGTGATCCTGCTGCCTGTCCTGCCGGAAACGGATCTGTCTTACCGTCCCTGCTCCATCCTTGCAACGGCTTTCGATGATGCCGTCTTTGCAGATGGACTTACTTCTCCCGGCATCAACTTTGAAGGTCTGGACGGCCATGTATTCATGCTGGACGTACTGCGCATTTGTGAAAAACTGCCAGAAGGAGCGATTCCGTTGGCAACGGATGATCAGGGCAAGATCGTTTCCTTCGAAATGCCTTATGGCGCTGGTACGATCCTTTGGTGCGGATTCTCCTGGATGGCCACGACCTTCCCGCAGGCAGAGATGTTGGAAGTCCTGGTCGAACGTTTAGGTGCAAAGCCCATTGTAGAGAGCAGCAACCGCAATATCTTTACTACCTACTGGGCGGATGACGCCGGTCATCGCAGTGTATTCGCTATGAATCTCTACTCTGCACCGCAGGAGACGCATTTGATCGTCCACGCAGATGCGCCAGAAGATCTGGGCGACATCAGACTGCAAGCCATGGAAGTAAAGATCATAGATCTATAAAATGAAGAAGGATCAGAGCACATCTGATCCTTCTTTATTTGCTTCAAAACGGGTTTACTCCAATACGGGAGCCTTCGCACCTTCGGTGCTTTCAGCTCCCTAAACACACTCGGACTCCCGCTGCTTTGCAGCTTCATCCTCGTGTGTTTTGCGCCTTTAAGGTCAAGCAAAGCCTCGCAAGCAAGCTTTGCTTGACTTTCAGGCGCTTATTGTACATAGTCCGGGTGATCGCCTCGGCTGTCTTCTACATGGTAGCCGATCTTTTCGACGCGCATACGCATACAACGGTTGCATTCCGCTGCCTCATCTCCAGTGCAGATCTTACCATCGTACAGCATATACTTTTCCCGCACGTCCACGGGAGACAGATTGGGCATCATAACATTGGCACCGGCCAGGATCCCCTTCTCCCTGCCCATAGGATCCGCGGTACCCAGCGCAGTCGTTGCCGGCAGCAGGACCTTCGGGAAGACCAGGCGCAGCAGGGCCAGAAGCCACAGTGTCTGCTGCACGCTGCCCATGGGTTCATCTCGGAACGGTGTATCTTTATGCGGAATAAAGGGGCCGATGCCGATCATATGCGGCTGAAGTTCCTCCATGAAGACAAAGTCCTCATAGATATGCTGCAGTGTCTGGTGCGGCGTACCCACCATGATGCCGCAGCCTACCTGATACCCGATCTCTTTCAGATCCCGGAGGCACTGCTTGCGATGTGCGCCGGAAAGGCTTGCCGGATGCAGCATGGCATAGTGTTCTTCGTTGGCAGTTTCATGCCGCAAGAGATACCGGTCCGCGCCAGCCTCATAATACCGCTTGTAACTGTCATACTCCTTTTCGCCGATCGAGAGTGTTACCGCACGATCCGGATACCGCTCTTTGATCTTGCGTATGATGTCGCAGACCCTATCGTCCGTATAATACGGGTCCTCTCCGCCCTGCAGTACAAAAGTTTTGAATCCCAGCTTCGCTCCCATATCGCAGCAGTTCAGGATCTGTTCTTCCGTCAGCCGATAGCGTTGCGCATTGGGGTTGCTGCAGCGGATCCCGCAGTAATAGCAGTCATTCTTGCAGATATTGGTGAACTCGATCAAGCCGCGCAGATAGACTGCTTTATGAAAAATGGGTTCTGCGACCGCTCGTGCCTGCGCATAGAGGTACTGCTCCTTCTCCTCATCGATATGCTCAAAAATATATACCAATTGATCATACGTGATCGTCCGCGTTTCCCGGATCCGATCGACCGTCGTCTCAAATACTCCCATATTCTACATTCCTATCTTTCTGAATTCTTTCGATGTATCATAACATAAAATGAAGACCCTTACAAGCATAAGGGCCTTCATTCGTTATATAGGGGTGTGTTTTTCTGTTACTGGATCGAAACGTCGTCCACGTAGATCTTGCGGACTTCCTCTTCGTCTTTGAAGCCCTTGGCACGACGTTCGAAGAATTTGGTAGCGACCTGCGGGAACAGTGCATAAGACAGCACGTCTTCTTCACAGGTAGCCCACTTTTTGGATTCTTCGCGATACTTCTCCAGCTCCGGCTCGATCAGATCCGCCGGGCGGCAGGTGATCACTTCATCATCACCGATGCATTTCTTGCGAACTTCCTCGTTGACCTCGCCCGGCAGTGCGCCGTATTCACCGCGCAGCAGCGCCTTGGATTCCTTCGGGACCATCTTGTAGCGCTGGCCGGAGATGATGTTCATAACGGCCTGGGTACCAACGATCTGACTGGTCGGGGTGACCAGCGGCGGATAGCCGAAGTCCTTACGTACACGCGGGACTTCCGCGAGCACATCGTAGTACTTGTCTTCCGCTTTGGCCTGTTTCAGCTGACCCAGCAGGTTGGACAGCATACCGCCCGGGACCTGATACAACAGCGTATTCGGATCTACATTCAGGACCTTGGGATCCAGAGAACCGGTCTCCTTCAAGCGCTGTGCCACGCCGCGGAAATGAGCGGCTGCCTTGCTCAGGGTCTCGAGATTGAGTCCGGTATCACGCTCGGTGCCCTGCATGGTAACGACCATAGCTTCAGTGCTCGGCTGAGAGGTACCATTGGCCAACGGGCTCAGGGCACAGTCGACGATATCCACGCCGGCCTGGGCTGCCATAAGGTTGGTCATATCACCGGTACCTGCCGTATTATGTGTATGCAGATGGATCGGGATATTCAGGACGGATTTCATTCTCTTAACCAGAGAATACGCATCATACGGCAGCAGAAGACCTGCCATATCCTTGATCGCGATCACGTCCGCACCCATCTTCTCCAGGCGCATCGCCAGCTTGATGAAGTAATCCTCATCATGGACCGGGCTTGTGGTATAGGAGAAGCAAGCCTCGCAGATACCGCCGTAGTATTTGACGTACTTCATGGCTGCTTCGATATTACGGGGATCGTTCAGCGCGTCGAAAATACGCACGACCTCGATACCGTTATCGATGGACTTCTGAACGAATTTCTCGACCACATCGTCCGCATAATGCTTGTATCCAAGAAGGTTCTGACCGCGCAGCAGCATCTGCAGCTTGGTCTTCGGGGTGTTCTTCTTGATGATGCGCAGACGCTCCCACGGATCCTCATCCAGGAAACGCATGCAGACATCGAAGGTTGCGCCGCCCCAGCACTCCAGGGACCAATATCCGATATCATCCAGGATCGGCAGCGCCGGAAGCATGTCCTCCAGGCGCATACGCGTCGCAGCCTGCGACTGGTGCGCGTCACGCAGGATGGTATCTGTGATCTGTAATGGATTTGCCATAGTATTCTTCCTCTCTTTCCCTTAAGCGCCGAACAATGCCAGCAAAGCACCGGCCGCAAGAGCGGAACCGATAACACCGGCCACGTTCGGACCCATGGCATGCATGAGCAGGAAGTTGGACGGATCTTCGGCCTGACCGACTCTCTGAGATACGCGGGCTGCCATCGGAACCGCGGAAACACCGGCGGAACCGATCAACGGATTGATCTTCTGCTTACGGAAGATGTTCATGAGCTTGGCAAGCAGGACACCGCAGCCGGTACCGCAGCCAAACGCGATGACACCCATGACCATGATCTCGATGGTGCGGATGTTCAAGAACGCTTCAGCCTTCGCGGTAGCACCGACGCAAGTACCCAGCATGATGACGACGATGTTCATCAGCTCGTTCTGCGCGGTCTTGCTCAGACGCTCGACGACGCCGCTTTCACGCATCAGGTTGCCCAGCATGAGGCAGCCGACCAGAGGACCGGCGGAAGGTACCAACAGAGTAACGAAAATGGTAACGACGATCGGGAAGATGATCTTCTCGGTACGGGAGACCGGACGCAGCTGGTTCATCTTGATCTGACGCTCTTTCTTCGTGGTGAGCGCTTTCATGATAGGCGGCTGGATGACCGGGACCAGAGCCATGTAGGAATATGCGGCGACCGCGATGGGACCCAGCAGGTGAGCTGCCAGACGGGTCGTGGTGTAGATCGCCGTCGGGCCGTCAGCACCACCGATGATACCGATGGAGGCCGCTTCTGCTCCGGTGAAGCCCAGGGCACGTGCGCCGATGAAGGTCAGGAAGATACCTGCCTGCGCGGCAGCACCCAGCAGCAGCGTGGTGGGGTTGGCGATCAGCGGACCGAAATCCGTACCGGCACCAACGCCGATAAAGATCAAGCAGGGGTAGATCCCCAGCTTAACGCCCAGATACAGGACGTCCAGAAGGCCGACATTGCCTTCCGCGAAATACTCCCAATGGACATGTCCTTCCGCGAAGACTTCGGAATTGTACATGCCGGCACCGGGCAGGTTTGTAAGCAGCATACCGAACGCGATGGGCAGGAGCAGCAAAGGCTCGAACTTTTTCACGATCGCCAGATACAGAAGGAAGCAGGCGATCAAGATCATGATCAAGACCCGGTAGTCCTGCGCGATCATCGAGAAGCCGGTCTGCTGGAGAAAGTTTTGTAACGCTTCCATATTTTTACGACTCCTTGAGTTTAAAGTTTCTTACTATGATCACTCGATGACGCAAAGGACTGTGCCCGTCTCGACAGAAGCACCCTTGGAGACCGCCACGCTCGCAACTTTACCATCGCGGTTGGCCATGATCTCGTTCTCCATCTTCATGGCTTCCAGAACGACCAGAACGTCGCCCTTGCGGACAGCCTGACCGGCCGTCACGTTGACGCTGAGGATGGTGCCCGGCATGGGAGCAGTTACATTTTCAGCACCCGCGGGAGCTGCGGCAGCGGCAGGAGCAGGAGCCGCCTGCTGAGGCGCTTTCTTCGGAAAATCCGCTCCATCTTTAACTTCTTCCAAAGTGATTTCATAATCAGTTCCGTTAACATTGACAAGATACTTTTTCATTTTGTCTTAATTCCCTTCTAAGAAATGTGCAGCCGTAGGAATACAGCCGTAAATCACAGTTTTTTAATGGAGTGGATTCGGATGCGGGAAACATCGGTTCCCAGATCTTCCGCGATGGCCGCCGCGACGGCTGCCACGAATTCCTGACGGTTTTTGATCTCCGGCGCCGGAGCTGGCGCTTTGGGAGCAAGAGCCGGAGCAGGTGCTTGGACCTCAGGACGTTTGACCCTGATAAAAGATGTGCAGATCGTTCCCATGACCTGACAGATGAGGATCAAACTGATCAGACCGACGAAAACGACGCCGAGACCAAGGCAGACGACGAAGAGGTTGGATAACTCTGCGCTTAGTAACAAGAAAAACACCTCCTTTGAGATTAGTGACCAAAAAGCGAGGCCAATCTAACCGCATTTTATCAAAATTATAATAATCATAGCATGATTTTCCAGTTTTTGCAAGTGGCCTTTGGTATTATTCTGCGACCAGATTCTCAGCCCAGGTCCCCTTATGGACCAGGTACAGACCCATGATCAATTTGAAAATATCGATCAACTGTACGCACAGGAACATGGGTACGATGGGCATGCCTGTGAAATGGGACAGAATGAAGGCCAGCGGGTATGTGAACAGGCACTGATACATACTGTCGAAGGCAAAGGTGATCCAGGTCTTGCCGCCGGAGCGCACCGTGAAATAACACGCATTGTTCGTGGAATACAGCGGCATGCAGGCCGCGGATACGATGATGAGCCGGGTCGCAAGCTGGCGGACTTCCGGCGCCGTCTTATAGATCCGCGGAATGAACGGCGCGCTCAGGATCATCAATACGCCCATACCGATGCAAAGCACAGCGGAGAAAAAGATGAGCTTGATGTCCGTATCTTTGGCATCTTCAATATTGCCTGCGCCAAGCTTCTGCCCCACGATGATGGCAACGGCACTGCCCATGGAATAGAAGACGACGTTGAAAAGATTGGAGACCGTAGTAGAGATATTCAGCGCGGCGACGGTGGTGACACCACGTACCGAATAGCATTGCACGACGGCGGCCATGGAGATCGACCACAGGATCTCATTGAGCTGCAGCGGCGCTCCCATCGTAAAGATGCGCTTGGCCAGCTGCCCCGGCAGTTTCAGCGAGCGGTACAGGCCCTCCGCGAAGGTGAAATGCTCCGTATGGCGATGGACCACGAACATCATGATGCCCAGCTCCACGTAGCGGGACAGGACCGTCGCGACGGCGGCACCACGTGTGCCCATCCGCGGCGCTCCGAAATGGCCGAAAATGAAGATGTAATTGAAGAAAAGGTTGACAAAAACGGCGGTGATGCCCGCGATCATGGGCAGTTTGGTCTCCCCTGTTTCACGCAGCGTTGTGGCATAGGCCTGTGACAGTGCGAACGGCGGAAGGCCGATCAGCATGATCTTGAGATAGGACCTGCCGTAGCCCAGGACTTTGTTCACATCTGCGATACCATCGCCCGTATCATGAAGATACAGCTTGATCAGCGGATCTCCGAAGAAACCGAAAACCAAAAAACCAGCCGTCGTCAGAAGGATGCAGACGTACAGCTTGAAACGATAGGAGTGGCGCACACCTTCCATATCACCGGAACCGAAGAACTGCGCGCCAAAGATCCCCGCACCGGACAAGCCTCCGAAGATGCAGATATAATAGACCATCAGCAGCTGGTTGACGATCGAGACGCCGGACATGGGCTCGGTACCGACCTGTCCGACCATGATATTATCCAGAAGGCCAACGAAATTTGTGATGCCGTTCTGTATCATGATGGGCACTGCGACCGCGAAGACCATCTTGTAAAAGGCTTTATTGCCTATCAGCTTTTTAAACATAAACAAAACCCTTTCCCGTTATGTTACAGACAATTATACCAAACTTGACTGGTAAACACAATGACCGTTTGCAATTCCGATGGACTTGTTTTATAATACAAAAGTACGCCGTACAAACACAAATATTTGGAGGAATACCCATGCAATATATCAGTACCCGCGGTTTTGATGCTGCTTTCACTGCCGCACAGGCGATCCAGCAAGGACTGGCACCGGACGGGGGGCTGTTTCTGCCTGATCAGCTGCCTTTCTTCACCATGGAGGAGATCCGTTTTCTCTCGGACCTTTCTTACGCTGAGCGGGCTGCGTTCGTTCTTTCACGTTTTTTGACGGATTATTCTTATGACGAACTACTCTCCTATACCCGGCAGGCGTACGCGTCTTTTGACGCGCCGCTGAAGGTTCTGACCAACACAGTATCCGTACTGGAACTGTATCACGGACCCACCTGCGCTTTCAAGGATTTTGCACTTCAGCTGCTGCCTTATCTTCTGACCGGCGCTTTGAAAAAGACCGGCGAAGAACGCACCATCGTCATCCTGACCGCGACTTCCGGTGATACCGGCAAGGCCGCTTTGGAAGGTTTTGCTGATGTACCCGGTACCCGCATCGCCGTCTTCTTTCCTCAAGGCGGCACCAGTGCCATCCAACGGATGCAGATGACGACCCAGGCGGGCGAGAACGTTGTTGTTTTTGCCGTTGAGGGCAACTTTGACGATGCCCAGACCGGTGTCAAACGGCTCTTCTCTGATCCTGCCCTGCGGGAGGAACTGGCACAAAAGGGGTTCCTCTTCTCCTCTGCCAATTCGATCAATTGGGGGCGTCTCGCTCCGCAGATCGCCTACTATTTCTCCGCTTACTGCGATCTGGCCTCCTCTGGCCGCATCGCTTTTGGTGATGCGGTCAACATCGATGTGCCCACCGGTAATTTTGGCAACATCCTGGCGGCCTATCTGGCCTCATGCTGCGGCCTGCCTGTGCACCGCTTCCTCTGCGCCTCCAACAGCAACCAGGTCCTTACCGACTTGATCCGTACCGGCACCTATGATGCCGCCCGTCCGTTCTATACCACCGCTTCTCCTTCCATGGACATCCTGATCTCCTCCAATCTGGAGCGTCTGCTCTACCTGCTGTCCGATCGCGATCCTTCGATCGTGCGGGGCTACATGGATTCTCTCGCCGAAACAGGGAAGTATACTTTAGAGTCCGGCGCTTTCTCTGCTCTTTCCGAGCGCTTTTACGGCGGCTGTGCCGACGATGCCATGACCTTTGAAACGATCCGTAAAGTCTATGAGGATTCCGGCTATCTGTTGGATACGCACACAGCTGTCGGCTGGAACGTGTATGAGCAGTATGCATCCGAGACCGGCGACACGACACCTACGATCCTGGCCGCAACCGCGGATCCGTTCAAATTCCCGGCAAGTGTTTTGAAGGCATTGGGTGCTGCTGTACCTGAGGATGATTTTGCGCAGCTGCATGCGTTGGAAACGTGTACCGGGCGGAAAGCCCCTGCTGCCCTCGCCTCATTGGAAGAAAAAGAAGAACGGTTCCAATCGTCCGTAGCGCCTGCTGCTATGAAGGCTGCTATCACACACTGGCTGACAGAATAAAAAGAATCGAAGACCCGCTCATCGGAGCGGGCCTTTTGTCTGCAGATGAATTTTGAGGATTGTCATAGAAGTCCTTGACCAGTTGCCTTGTTTTGATATATAGTTGAAGTAATGATTGATCGTTTAACATCACTATAAAGGAGGATACTCTATGTGGACTGAAAAACAAACAGAGTACGGTTTTCACATCGTCGAAAATGAAGGCGGCAAAAAACTGTCTTACGATCCGAGTTCCGGCGTGAAACTGATCGAGAAAGACGGTTTTGTCTTCAAGGATCTTGCGAAGACCGGCGAACTGCTGCCCTATGAAGACTGGCGCCTTTCTCCGGAAGAACGCGCCGAAGACCTGGCCAAACGGCTGTCCGTGGAACAGGTCGCGGGCCTCATGTGCTTCTCCGCCCACCAGTTCAATATGGGTAACGAAGTCAACGATGATCAAAAGGAATTCCTGGATCATCATCTGCGTTCCGTTCTGAATTCCGGCGGTCTGGCCGGCATTCCGGATGAAGTCCAGGTCCCGTGGGCCAATGCAATGCAACGGTACGTTGAAGGCAAAGATTTCGGTATTCCGTGCTATTTTGCTTCTGATCCGCGTAACGGCGCCGGTGTGGCAGACTGGCCGGGCAACCTGTCCCTGGCCGCTACCTTCGACCCGAAGATCGCCTGGGAATCCGCCAAATGTCAGTCCCGCGAACTGCGTGATCTCGGTATCGCCTGCTTCTTGGCACCGCAGGTCGACGTTTCTTCCGATCCGCGTTGGTTCCGCAACAGCGGTACTTTCGGTGAGGATCCGGCTCTGAGCGCAGACATGGTCCGCGCCTTCTGCGATGGTCTGCAGAGCACATACGATGCTGAGGGCAACGATCTGGGCTGGGGCAGTGAATCCATGACCGCCATGGCTAAGCACTGGACCGGTGAAGGTGCCTCCGAAGGCGGACGCGAAGCCCATATGGAAGGCGGCAAATACGCCGTATACCCGAACAACAACTTCGAAGCCTTGCTCATCCCCTTCGTGGACGGTGCTTTCAAACTGGATGGCAAGACCAAGACCTGTGCCGCTGTCATGAGTTCTTACACCGCTGCTTATGCAGAGGACGGATCCCTGGGCGACGCTGTCGGTTCCAGCTTCTCGAAGTATAAAATGAAGGACCTGCTGCGTGACCGCTATGGCTTCACCGGTGTCGTCTGCACGGACTGGATGGTCCTGAACAACTACGCACGTAAAAACGGCTGGGGCAAAGGCATCGAGGATGACGATGTAACGCCTGCACAGCGCGCATTCATCGCCATCATGGTCGGTGTCGACCAGATGGGCGGCTGCTCCGATCCCCAGATCCTGATCGACGCTTATTACTATGGCTGCGAACAGATCGGCAAGGAAAAGATGGATGCTGCCTTCGCTGAATCCGCGAAGCGCCTCCTGCAGGGCTATTTCATGACCGGCATGTTCGAGGATCCGTATCTTGACGAAAAAGCCGTCCTTGCGGACGTCAATTCCGAGGATAAGCAGGCGGAAGCCCTGAAAGCACAGATCAAAGCCGTCGTCATGGTCAAGAACGAAAACGGTGCGATCCGTCCGCATGACAAGCGCATGAAGGTCTACATGCCTGCCCTGTACGAAGCTCCACATATCGAGATGGACCATGTTCGAGGCGCTGTTATGGGCGAAGCGAAAGCAGGATATCCAATCGCTCTGGACATGGCTTCCAAGTATTTCGATATCGTTACTGATAAAGTCGACGGTGCTGACATTACTCGTCTGACTTTGGAAGAACTGAAAGATGTTGACCTCATCCTGATCACAGCGCAGGAGCCTGGCAACTCTTATCCACAAGATGGCCGTGCCGATGATAAGGTGTTCGTACCACTGACGCGTCAGTATCGTCCGTATGTAGCCAATGGTCCTTATGTTCGCAAGGTCTCCATCGCTGGCAATGAGCTGGAAGATGGTACCAAGGAGAACCGTAGTTACTACGGCCAGAAAGCCTTGACCACCAATGAAGAACAGCTTGACCAGATCCTGGAGTTTGCTGAAAAAGCTAAGAAACTGGGTGTTCCTTCCGTGGTCGCTATGTTTACCGGTCGTCCGATGTGTTTCCATGAATTCGAACCGGAAGTCGATGGTATTGTCGTTACCTTCTCTGCCCCATCTATGTATGGCGGTGGCACTGCTTCCTCTGAAGCACTGGCTGCGATCGTAGCTGGCGTCGAAGAACCGTCTGCCCTTCTGCCCATGCAGATGCCGAAGGATATGGACGACGTTGAGCGTCAGGCAGAAGATACCCCGCGTGATATGGAATGCTACACGGATTCCGTCGGCCACAAGTATGATTTCGCTTACGGTCTGAACTACGCCGGCGTCATCTGCGACGAACGTGTCGCCAAGTATAACGTCCCTGTCCAGCTGAAGCCGGAGAATAAGGGCATTTGATCAAGCATAGATCTTATTTATACCCTAATTATGAAAGGCACCAGACATAAACGTCTGGTGCCTTTTTACTTAAGTACACTCATTGTACGTGGGTCTGCAGCAACGTCAGCTGCCCTTCTGCCCGGATCGTACCTGCCGTGGCAGGGATCAGGAAAGAATCCCCCTCTTTGACCGACAGCGTCTGCCCTTCGCTTACGATGCTGCCGCATCCGCCGACACAGATCAGGATCTCGAACCGTTCCGGACTGACCTCCAGTTTCCACGATCCGTCCACTTTGAATCTTCGAGTCTCGAAGAATGGACTGATGATACCCTGATCGATATCCGCCTTCTCATGACCGATCGGCGCTTTCCGATCGACCACCGCGACGGCTTTTTCCACATGCAGCTGCCTTGGCTTCCCATCCAACCCTAATCGGTTATAATCGTACACGCGATACGTCAGATCGGAATTCTGCTGGATCTCCGCGATCAAGATCCCACTGCCGATGGCATGCAAGGTCCCGGCCGGAATGTAAAACGTATCCCCCGGATACACGTCGACCCAGTTCAAGAAAGATTCCAAAGTGCCCTGTTCCAGGGCATTTTTCAGTTCAGCCTCTGTCAGATCCCTGTTGAAACCATAGACCAGTTTCGCACTGGGCTTGGCATCCAGCACGTACCACATCTCCGTCTTCCCGGACGCACCGGGACCTTCCAGATCCACCGCCTGACTGTCGTTGGGATGCACCTGTACCGACAGGTTCTGATTGGCGTCGATGAATTTGATGAGCAGCGGGAAATAGTTCCCATAAGCAGCATACACACGCGTGCCGACAAGTGCTTCTTTGTACTGATCGACCAGTGTTTGCAGCTCTGTTCCATCCAAGGGACCGCCGTCCACTGTACTCTGTCCGTGCGGATGCGCGGCAATTTCCCATGCTTCGCCCGTAGCATCTGAAGGGATCTTCTTACCAAAGCGATCTGCAAGCAGTCGCCCGCCCCAAACCATTTCTTTCATGGCAGGGCGCATTTTCATGATATCCATAATATTTAATACTGGAGTACGGAATGTACCGGATAAGGTGCAAGCGCCCCTTTGCAGTCGAATTCAGAGCTCAGTTCAATGAAGAAGGCTGTATCCACAACGACACCGCCGGCTTCTTCGATCAGCTCGATCATGGCTTTGGATGTGCCGCCGGTCGCGATCAGATCATCAACGATGACGACTTTCTGACCAGGTTTGATCGCATCGATGTGCATCTCCAGCTTGTCGGTACCGTATTCCAAAGAATACTCTTTAGAAATGACTTTATATGGCAGTTTGCCCGGTTTGCGTACAGGGACGAAGCCCTTGTGCATTGCGTACGCGATCGGTACACCAAAGATAAAGCCGCGGGATTCAGAACCGACGACCAGGTCGAAATCCACATCCTTCAAAAGGCCGCACATCTGATCGATCGCCTCATGCAGCGCTTCAGGATCCTGCAGAGTCGTGGTAATGTCACGGAACATGACACCGGGAATAGGTTTGTCCGGAATCGCACGGACGGTTTCTGCTAAGTTCATAAGATCACCTGCTCCTTTGCGTAGTATAGAATACTTGTTTTTATAGTAGCACGTTTCACCGGATATTGCAAATGGTACATTGCGCGGATGTCATACCACGGAATTCGTTGATCTCCAAATGATACAGAAGATCAAGACAGATGCCTCGTTCGGCTCTCGCTCCGGTGCTAAGCCTCTCCCAAACATCCATACCATACCGTTCGCTGATCACTTCTTTTAAGACTTCGACACGGAAAGTAATGGCTTCACACGGTCGCCCGTCCTGCAGCAGCTGCAGCCGGCAGACATTCTGTTTTCTGCCCATCAGTCGCAGAGAAAGGACTTCCACGTTCATGGCAGCGAAAACAGGTCGTTCATTGCCTGTCCCGAAAGGCTCCAGCCGGGTCAGAAGACCGGCCAGCTGCAGATCCGCTTCAGCCAGCGGCAGCATGGCATCGACCACGACCGTCGGCTGCAGCTTATCCTCAGGAATCTCACAATGTGCATTCAAAGCCCTGCGCAATTCTCCGATCCTGTCCTTCCGGATGGACAGTCCGGCGGCCAACGGATGTCCGCCATAGCGCTCCAGCAGCGCGTCCTGCTCCTGCAGATGCCGGAACAGATCATACCCTTCGATCGATCGCCCGGATCCTTTGACAAGATCTTCCGTACCGGAAAAGACGATCGCAGGACGATAGTATCTTTCTTTGATCCGGCCGGCGACCAGACCAGCGATGCTCTCATGCAGGTCTTCCAGATGCAGGACCTTGACGATGTCATTTTTCAACGCCGTCTCCACCAGGAGACTGGCCTCTTCGATCCCGACCTGCGTCATATTCTGACGTTCCTCGTTCAACCGCTTGAGTTCCTGCGCCAAAACGTAGGCTTCCGCCGGATCCTCCGTCAGCAGGATACGGATCAACGACTGTTGATTTTTCAGTCGCCCGCCGGCGTTGATCATCGGTCCGATGACGAACCCAAAACTATAAACCGTCAGATTCTTCAGCATAGCCGCATCCATGAGCGCGGCGATACCGACCGGCGGATGCAGGTTCCACTCCTCCAGTCCCTGCCATACGATGCGTCGGTTTTCACCGACAAGCTTCACAACGTCGCAAACCGACCCCAAGGCTGCATATCCGATCAGAGAAGCAGGGACCGTACCACCTGTACGCTTTGCCAGTGCCTGTACCAGTTTGAAGGCAACACCAGCTCCGCACAAGTCCTTGCACGGGTAGGTATCATCCTGCCGGTGCGGATCGATGACACAGGCCGCTTCCGGCAGCACGTCGTGTCCTTCCGCATCCTGCGTGATCTCATGGTGATCCGTCAGCACCACAGGGATACCTTTTTCTTTCGCATAGGTCATAGTCTCGAACTCACGGATCCCATTATCACACGTCAGGATCAAGCCGCAGCCTTCCGTGATCGCCTCATCGACCATGTGCTTTCGGATACCGTATCCATCCTCCATACGATCCGGAATACGGTAGGAGACTATGCATCCAAGGGCAGACAAGCCCAGGCAGAGAATGGCCGTAGCCGTGACGCCATCCACATCATAGTCCCCCACGACACGGATCTCAACATGATCCTGCCTTGCTTGCAGCAGGATGCCACAGGCCTCTTCCATACCCATCATGAGGAATGGATCTTCCAGCGGGCCTTCTCTGTCTAGATATTTTTCAGTTTCTTCCTCAGAAACGCGATTGCGGATGACGTGGGCCAGTACCGGCGGAATGTGCAGTCGTTCTGCCAGTTCTTGATAAGACCGTCGTCTGAGGACCCATTTTTCCTGCAAGGACCATCCCTCCTTCTTTCTTGAATGGGAAAAGGTGTCCCAAACAGGACACCCTTATTGACTTGAACAGATCCGTACCGGATCAGGCTTTCTTCGCTTTGCTGGGCGTAGAGGTCTGCTTCCTGCCAAGTTTGTTCAACAGGACCCATACCGGCGTCGCAATGCAGATAGAAGAATATGTACCAGCGATGAAACCGATCATCAGCGGGAATGCGAACCAACGTACAGACTGTACCCCCAGCAGGAACAGCAGCAGCACCATGATGATGGTGGTGATGGAGGTGTTGACAGAACGTCCGATGGACTGAGATACACTGACATTGCCCAGTTCGTTGAGCTGGTTGGAACGATAGTAGCGGCGGTTTTCACGAACACGGTCGAAGATAACGATAGTATCGTTGATAGAATAACCAACGATGGTCAGCATAGCCGCGATAAAGTTATTGTTGATCGGAATACGGAAGATCGCGTACATAGCCAGGACGATCAGAACGTCGTGTACCAGAGCCGCGATAGAGCTCAAACCGAAACGCCAGTCACGGAAACGGATGGTGATATAGACCAACATGAGGATAACAGCTACAGTGATCGCCGTGGTGGCTGTCTTCTTCATTTCGGAACTGATAGTCGGGCTGATGCTGCCCTGCTCGATCAGATTGGCATTGGTCTCGGTATCCAGACCATACTTTTCAGCGATGGCTTCATACAGTTCCACAGCCTGTTCAGAGGACAGTTCCTTGACTTTGATGGAGACCTGCTGATCTCCGCCAGCGCCGGAAACCTTCTGGACCTGCGGGTTGGTGTCGCCAGTGATCTCACGGACGATGGGCTCGATATCGCTGCGTGCGTCGAATTCCTGTCCGATGTTGATCTGCATCATAGTACCGCCGGCAAATTCGATATCCAGATTGAAGCCGCGGATGATGAAGAACAGAAGGCCGATCGTGATGATGCAGGCTGGAATGATAAACCAGAGCTTGGTTTTTTCAATGATCTTGAATTTCATGGTCTGCACCTCCTTACGCTTCTTCTTTTACGGCTGCTTCCTTGTGCTTGAAGAAGTTCAGGGAAGTATATGCCTTCGGATTATCCGTGCCTAGGGCGACGAACTGATTCAGGTAGAGCCGTGTCACGATCAGAGCCGTGAACATGGACAGCACGATACCGATCGCCAGTGTCTGCGCGAAACCGCGGATGGTACCGCTGCCCAGCGCGTACAGAACGATGGCGACCAGAAGCGTGGTGATGTTACCATCCAGGATAGCGGAAAGCGCTTTCTGGAAACCAGAGTGGATGGAAACGCGCAGACCGCGTCCCAGCCGCAGTTCTTCCGTGATACGGGAGAAGATGATGACGTTGGCATCGACCGCCATACCGATGGACAGGATGATACCTGCAACACCGGCTAACGTCAGGGTAAGATCGAACAGATTGATGGTCAAAAGCACCAGGGCGACATACAGGATGAGCGCCAGCGCAGAAGCCACTCCAGGGATCTTATAGTAAACGATCATAAAGATGAGGATCAGGACGAAACCGATGATGGCCGCCATGATACTGGTCTGCAGGGAATCCTGGCCCAGTGTGGCGCCGACACTGTTCATCTGGATGACCTTCAGCTGTACCGGCAGTGCACCGCCGTTGATGTCGTCGGCAAGCGCTTTTGCCTCATCTTCGGTATAACTGCCGCTGATGACAGCTTCACCGTTCTCGATGACGGCACTGACAGTCGGCATACTGCAGACGACTTCGTCCAGACGGATCGCGATATACTGGTTCAGATATTTCTGCGTGCCTTCTGCGAATTTCTTGGTACCATCGGAGTTCAGTCTCAGTTGAACGTACGGTCCCGCGGCCGAATTCTGGCTGTACTGACCGTACTGGTAGGACGCCTTCTCGACGTCCGTTCCGGTGACGACGACCTCGGCAAGGCCATGCTCGACAGCCTGCTCCAGAATCTCGGGATAGACCTGCACAGCATAACCCGGATAAGTAGCCATGAAGCTCTTCGCCTCGCTCATCAGCGCCTCTGTATCGGCTTCTTCACGCTCGGATTCTTCCATAGCAGCCAGCGCGTCGTCCACGTACTGCTGATAAAACGGTGTAATGAAATCCGTATCGGCTAAAACATCGGACCATACGACACCAACAAAGGTAAGCTGCGCGGTCTTGCCGATCTCGGAAACTGCCTCGTTCGCATCTTTGACGCCGGGGATATCCACACGGATACGCTCCGTCCCGTCGATATATGCACTGGCCTCGGTATATCCCTTAGCATCCAGACGACGCTGGATGACCGCCAGAGCACCGTTCATTTCATCAGAAGAAGGATTGCTGCCCTCTTCCGCCTCATAAACGATAGAAACGCCTCCTGCCAGGTCCAGGCCCAGGTTGATATTCTTAACACCCAGGCGCGTGCTGCTGCCCCAGCCTACATAAGAAAGCAGGCAAAGAGCCGCCGTGACGATGAGCACGAGCAGAAGGATGAAAACATTTTTCAAACGACCCATGATTCGTCTTCCTCCATAAACTCTAAAAAAGTCAAGCGTATATATTATATCTAAAAAGCCCCTGTCTTGTCAAGAAAAAAAGGCTTTTATCCAAGGAAAAAGGATGATCATTACGACCATCCTTAGAACAACACTTCGTGATAATCAGTTTCCTTTGCGCTAGACGCGTGTTCAATCTAATGGAGAGGAAATACAGCCTCATGTTACAGCTTCACAACGTTGCACGCCTGCGGGCCTTTGGGTCCTTCTTCAATGTCGAACTCTACCTGCTGGCCTTCCTCCAGGGTCTTGTAGCCCTCGCCCTGGATCGCGGAGAAATGAACGAAAACATCGTCCTCTTCAGGAACGGAAATGAACCCAAACCCCTTCTTCGCGTCAAACCATTTTACTACTCCAGTTTTCATGAAACTGACCTCCATAAAAATCTTTAGGATCTCCATGGTGCAGATCACTAGTAGGCTTATTTTAGCATACACCGGATATTTCGTCAAGCCGATTTCCATGCGAAATCATGCTTTAATGCAATATTAACAAAAAAACTGTCCGCGATACACCAACACTGCAAAACAGTCTTTTCTTTTTTCAAATTTTTTGCTATCATTATTTTAGTACATAAACATGAACACCAAAAAGAAAGGGAATTCTGATGATTTTATCATGCAGTCACATCCGGAAAGCCTTCCTGACACAGGAAGTGCTCAAGGACTGCACCTTCCATATAGAGGCACACGAGAAAGTGGCCATGGTCGGCGTCAACGGTGCCGGAAAGACCACACTGCTCCGCATCCTGACAGGAGATCTGGAACCGGATGAGGGGCAGATCTACCGTCAGCGGGATCTTAAGGTCGGGTATCTGCCGCAGTCCTCAGATTATACATCCACCAAACGCATCGAAGAGGTCCTGCTTTCTGTCTTCGATGACCTGATCCGCATGGAAGACGATATGCGCCGATTGGAACACGAGATCAGCCGTGCGTCCACGCCGCAGCTGTTAGAAGAATACGACCGTCTGCAGCAGGCGTTCACGCAGCGGGATGGCTATCAGTACCGCAGCCGTGTCCGTGGGGTGCTGAAAGGTCTGGGGTTCCAGGAGGCGGAATATGCCCTTCCCATCTCCCAGCTTTCTGGCGGGCAGCGTTCCAGAGTCGCCTTGGCAAGACTGCTGTTGGAGCAGCCGGATCTGCTGCTGCTCGATGAACCGACCAACCATCTGGACATCGCGGCCATACAATGGCTGGAAGGCTTCCTCGGGTCATTTCCCGGAGCCTGTATATTGATCTCCCACGACCGCTATTTTCTGGACAAGCTCTGCACCCGTACCATTGAACTGGAACGCGGCGTCAGCAGCGAATATCATGGTAATTACACCTGGTACGCACATGAAAAGGAACTCCGCGCCAAACAGGCACTGAAAGAATACAATCTGCAGCAGGCAGAGATCAAACGGCAGCAGGGCATCATCGCCGATCTGCGGTCCCGCGGTATGGAGAAATTCATCCGCCGTGCCCAGAGCCGTGAGAAGATCCTCGACAAAATGGAGGTTTTGGACCGGCCGTCCGAACTGAACGCCAACATGAAGCTGAAGCTCGTTCCCTCCACCTTGAGCGGCGAGGACGTACTGAGCGCCGAAGAACTATCCAAACAGTTTGATGGCAATCTGTTGTTCGAACATGTCAACTTTCAGATCCGCCGCGGAGAGAAGATCGCTCTGCTCGGCTCGAACGGGACCGGCAAGACCACTCTCTTCAAGATGATCATGGGCTTGGTGCCGCCCACCTCCGGCTACCTGCACACCGGCGTCAAAGTCTACCCCGGGTACTATGATCAGCAGCAGGAAAACCTGTCACCGGGCAACACAGTCCTAGAAGAGATCTATGACTCTTTCCCGCAGATGACGCTGGGCCAGGTACGCAACGTTTTAGGCGCCTTCCTCTTCCGCGGAGATGACGTCTTCAAGCCCATAGAAGCCTTAAGCGGCGGGGAAAAAGCCCGTGTCTCCCTGTGCAAGATCATGCTGGCCGACAATAATTTCCTGCTGCTCGATGAGCCTACGAACCACCTGGACATTCCGTCCCGCGAGGTGCTGGAGGACAACCTCATCGGCTATCAAGGCACGATCTTGTTCATCTCCCACGACCGATACTTTATCAACCGCGTCGCTGACAAGATCTTTGAGCTGACCCAGGATGGCGTCCGCATCTATCCCGGCGGCTATGATTACTATCTGGAGCACGCTGCGTCCAACGATCCCGAAACACAGGCACGCACTTCTTCGACCTCTGCTGAACTGGATTTCTATCAGCAGAAGAAGCTGCAGCGGGAACGTACACGCAGAAAGACCCGCTTCAACCGCGTGGAAAAAGAGATCGAAGAGATCGAGTGGAAACTGCACGACATCGAAGAAAAAATGCTCGATCCGGAATTCTACAATTCCGCTTCCGAATTTGCTCGTCTGGAGCAGAACAAGGAAACCCTGGATGGTCAGTTGGAAGCCCTGATGGAAGAATGGGCCGAGCTGTCCGATGCTTTGGATGAAGAATAGAAAAAGCCCCGCAGGGCGCTGAAGATCAGCGTCTCGTGCGGGGTCTTCTGTTATTGTCCGTATGGACCGGACGACGATGCATATGCTTCGGCGCCGGTCTTCTTTTGTTCTTTTTACCAAATGATGGCAAGCCCGGGATCCGCAGCAGCTCCAGCTTATGGCCCATAGGCAGGTTGTCCATATCTTCCTCAGATACACCATCGATGTTGACCAGGACCACGAAATAAACCGCGACTGCCACGATCACGGAAAGCAGGAGTGCCATGAAGTTCGATCCCTCGACCCGGTTGACCAACAGATAGGTCAACAGACAGCACAGACTCATGGCGGCTGTCGCGATCAATGGTTTTTTGAAGATATCGATCCAGTCCACAGTAAAGCGTGTGAATCTGCGCACGGAGTCCGTATCCAGGTACGCAAGCACGGCTGTGAAGATGATATCACTGATGACCAGGGAATAGATATTCAGGTTGAACAGCAGGATACAGAAAATGCAGACGATCAAGGCGATGACAGCCGCGATGATCGCGTTGATGATCGGGATCCTGACCCGGTTCAGTCCCTGCAGGATGCCGGTGGACACATGGACGATACTGTAGAAAACGACCTGGATGGAACCTACCCAGAACAGTGCTGCTCCATCAGGCGCGGCTGGGAACAATACCTGCAGCATGGGTTTTGCCACGATGGCCATACCGATCGCCGCCGGCAGCGTGATCAGCACGATCATCCGATACTGCATCATGATCTTGGAACGGATCTCTTGTCGGTCATTGAGGGTGATCGAACGGGTGATGCTGGGCACCGCTGCTGTTCCAAGCGCGTTGCCCACCGCGATGGGCAGGGTCGTCAGCAGGATGAATTTGCCCTGATACATACCGCGCAGCAACGAGATCTCACTGGTCTCATACCCTTTGACCCGCATCAGTTTCAGGAACAGACTGGAATCCACGATATTCTTGATGTTCAAAACAGCGGATGCCAACACGATCGGGATGACCAGAAGCATCATTTCCTTGACGATCTCTTTGTTGGATTCCGTCACATATTTCGCATCGGCCTTTTTAGAGCCGATCCAGGAATGACCGCGGTACAAGTAGTAGATGAACAGCAGGAGCACCAACGCTGCCAGTCCACCAAAGCCCGCACCGCTGATACCTCCTGCGACGCCCCAGGCAAGACCTTTGCCGAACAGAGCGAAAGCGAAGATCAGACTGGCAGCGGCGTTGACGAACTGTTCCAGGATCTGGGAGACCGCGGTGGGTTTCATATTGTTCATACCCTGGAACAAACCGCGCAGCACAGCGATCCCGGCGACGATCAGCAAGGTAACCGCCAGGACCCGGATGGATGGCATGGATTCGGCAACACCGAAGATCTGGTTGGCGATGAAACCAGCGCCGAACCACATGAACAAGGCACAGACAAGGGTGATCGATCCGATCAGGACCAACGCCACGATAAATACCTTCCTCGCGTTGGCATACTGCTTCAAGGCAAGCCGCTTGCCCACCATACGGGACAGCGCGGCCGGCACACCGAATGAGGAGATGATGATGAACAGATTATAGATCTGATACGCCATGGAATAGGCGTCATTGCCGGCATCGCCCCACAGGTTGGTCAACGGGATCCTGTATAAAAACCCGATAAACCGCACCACAAAGGAGGCTGCGACCAGGATGATGCCCTGGGTCGCCAGCTGTTTGGTCTCCGATGGCCGCTCGTTTGCCATAGTATTCCCTTTCTTTTACTCGATCGTATATTCCTGATAGTTGGAAAGCACACAGATCCACGTTTTGCCCGGAACCATGACGAGCTGATCGCCGTTTTCCAGGTAATAATGCGTTGTTTCGTACTGTCCTTCTTTGACCCAATGTACCGGAACGACCAGATTCTGGCAGATATAGTATCCGTCGCCCTCGCCGATGGTATCGATATCCAGATGGCCTTTATCATCCCCACGATCATATACATCAGTGAACTGGAGGATGATGTTCTTGCAGGCGGTCCGTTCCTTCGTCTCCGCATCGATCTGCTTTTCACCGTATACGGTCCGCTCATACATCTTGGTGTCTTTATTATATGTGAACGATGAATTGAATCCTGGGATAGATAATTTCTTGCAAGAGAAGGTATCGTCCGATTTGGAAAGCGCTTTACGCTCTTTCTTCATCTTTGACGCATCCTCGTACACACGATAGAACTTGAACATCGGATCTTCGATGGCTTCTTCCATCGTAGCTCCATACCCGTACTTGTCCATAGCGTCTGCCAGGTCCTTGCCCGTCGTATACACATTATGCGGCGCGACACGGTCGGTACTGCGCCAATAGTGATACGCATCCTCCAGGCCATTCAGATGAGGGCATCCGATCGCATAGAACGTATCCACGATGTCCGGATCCTGGCCGAAATGGGCCAGCACTGCGCTCTGATCCATGGCAAAATCCAGGAAGTAACGGCGTGCACTTCGGATCGAACCGATCTTCTCCAGATCCATATAATCCTGGAAGACCGCTACATAACGGGTGATCGAACCCTCGACCATGACTTCATACACGATATCAGCGGCGTTCAGATTGCTCTGGGGGCAGGCATCCACATGATTGTTGATGGAGACCGCCACCGGGCGCTGCTTGTAAACATCTTTCGAAACGACCAGGCCCGTCAGCTGACTGTAGGCCTCGTCCTTAGCCAGTTTTTTCTTCTCTTCTTTTTTGGATGATTCGTCTTTAGAGCTTTCAGAAGAGCTTTCTTCACTGCTGGACTCCGAAGACTCTGGTTCTTCGCTTTCACTGCTCTCGGAACTGCTTTCTTCAGAACTGGATTCTTCCGACACGCTGGATTCCGGCTCTTCTACGACTTCCGGTTCTTTTTCCGGCCACAGCACATACGCTCCTACGCCGCCGGCAGCCAGCAGGAACCCTATGATCAGTACAATACTGATTGCTTTATTCTTCATGCAACATAAACCTTCTTTATCTTGTGATCGCGAGCGCTTCCAATACCTGTTCC
Organism: Clostridiales bacterium; assembly: GCA_024689505.1. Lineage (GTDB taxonomy): Bacteria > Bacillota > Clostridia > Lachnospirales > Bianqueaceae > RUG159. The sequence goes on along the minus strand of JAILDJ010000272.1, from coordinate 57,093 downwards.
TGATGCGCGCGCATGACCTGCTCTTCTTCCTCCTGGATATGATCATACCCCAAAAGATGCAGCAGGCTGTGTATCGTGAGGAACGCAAGTTCACGCTCCGCACTATGTCCATATTCTTCCGCCTGGACAAGGGCTTGTCCGTAATTCAGGATGATATCGCCCAGAACGGCACAATCCTCATCTGGATCCCACTCCGACTGCTCTATACAAGCATTGATATCGTCCGTATCGAATTCGACCATGGGGAAGGAAAGGACGTCCGTCGTCCTGTCGATCCCGCGGTATTCGAGATTGAGGCGATGCACTTCTTCCGCCGTGGTGATCGTGATACTGATCTCCACCGGTACAGTGATCTTTTCCATTTCCAGTCCTTTTACAAGGACGGTCTCGAGCAGGGTCTCGATCTGCTCCTGCCCTTCCGCTTCAATTTCCCAATTGAACCAGCATTTCATTTTTTCATTTTCTCCGTCTGGAAATTGCGGCGATCACGCTCGACCTCCTGCTGCTTATCATGTTTCTCGTAGGCTTCTACGATCCGCTGTACCAGCGGATGACGCACAACATCCTGGTTGCGCAGCGTGACCATGCCGATGCCCTCGATCCCACGCAGGATCATGGCTGCCTGACGAAGGCCGGATTTCTGATCTCCCGGCAGATCGATCTGCGTCAAGTCGCCGGTAATGACGACCTTGGACTGAAAACCGATACGTGTCAGGAACATCTTCATCTGTGCCTGTGTCGTGTTCTGCGCTTCATCCAGCACGATGAAAGAATTGTCCAGCGTGCGGCCGCGCATGTACGCTAATGGTGCTACCTCGATGGCACCGCGTTCCAGATGTTTCTGGAAGCTCTCCGCACCCATGATATCATACAACGCGTCGTACAGCGGACGCAGATAGGGATCGATCTTGCTCTGCAGGTCGCCCGGGAGAAAACCCAGGCGCTCACCGGCTTCGATCGCCGGCCGGGTCAGGATGATACGGCTGACTTCTCCGGACTTGAAAGCCTGGATCGCCATAGCCATGGCAAGGTAGGTCTTACCAGTACCCGCGGGGCCGATCCCGAACGTCAACATGTTCTTACGGATCAGGTCCACATATTTTTTCTGACCGATGGTCTTCGGCCGTACAGGCTTGCCCTGCCGTGTGAACGTGACGATATCGGACATCCACTCGCTGTTGTCACCGGAAAGTTCTTCCTGGGACAGCGACATGAGGTAGTTTACGTGCTGCAGAGAAACATCCTCGCCCCGAGCCGCGATCTGTGACAGATTGCGCAGGACGCCGGCCGCCTCTTCCACCGCGTTCGCCTCGCCGGAAATGGTCAGCTTGTCCTCACGATTGATGACCGTGACGTTCAACTGCTTCTCCAACGCTTTCATATTCTCATCAAAACTGCCAAAAATATTGCTGATATGTTCAGCCGGCAGCTGGATCTGCAATTCGCTCAAATATTCAGGCCTCCTTCGCCCGTGCAACATAATATGAGACCGCAGCAACAGTCTTGCCATCTTTGATACGACCATCGGCGATCATGCGCATTGCTTCTTCAGGCGTGACCTCCTGGATATCGATGAACTCATCCACATCCAGGTGCTGATGCGACGGGCTCATCTCATTGCAGAGAAAAACGTCCAACGTTTCGGTCGTGAATCCCGGCGACGCATAGAAGCGGAACAGATACTCCATATGCAAGGGCTTCTGTCCGATCTCTTCCTCTAATTCGCGCTTCGCGCCTTCCATCGGGTCCTCGCCCGGTTCCAGCAGACCCGCCGGGATCTCCAACGTGTCTTCTTCGACCGCGTACCGATACTGACGCACCATGATGATCTTACCTTCCGGCGTGATCGGGACGACTGCGGCGCAGCTGGCGTGCACAGCGACCTCGCGTTGTGCCTGGACCCCGTTCTCAAATTCGATCTGGTCCACCACTACGTCCATGATATGTCCCCGAAAAATGACTTTACTGTCGATCTTCTTGAAATCCATGTTTATAATTCCTTTGCTTTACGATACGTCGCCGCGACCGCCTGGATGATGGCGTTACGGAAACCGCTTTCCTCAAGCGCCATAACGCCCTGGATGGTCGTACCGCCGGGTGTGCAGACCATGTCTTTCAACTCGCCCGGATGTTTACCGCTCTCCAGCACCATCTTGGACGCACCAAGAAGCGTCTGTGCCGCCAGTTCATAGCAGGTGGCACGCGGCAAACCCAGCGCTGTTCCGATATCGCCCAACGCCTCGATGAAAATATAGCCGTAGGCCGGAGCGCAGCCGGACAGTGCCATTACGGCATCCATCATCTCCTCGCGGACTTCGATCACGTGACCTGCGCCGCGGAAGATATCCAGGACCGCGTTCTTTTCATCAGCCGTATATGCATCATGAGAAAACGCTACGGCAGACATGCCTTCACCGACCTGTGCCGGCGTATTCGGCATGGCACGCACGATGCGGCGTTCCGCACCCAGCTTTTCCTTCAGCAAAGACACGCCCCAGCCTGGCGCCAGACTGATGACGATAGTATTAGGCTCCATCGCATCGCGCAGCTCTTCGATGACTTCGTTGTAATACTGCGGTTTGACAGCCATGATCACGATATCGGTATGGCTGGCAACTTCACGAATGGATCCGCAGCCGATGGCAAACATCGACTCGGCACGGCGCATGGCCTTCTCGGAAACGTCATATGCTTTGATCACATATCCCTTGTTCAGATTGCTGATGGCCTGGATCAAGGCACCGCCGATATTGCCGGCTCCGATAAAACTGATGGTGATCTGATTCATGATATGCTCCTTTGATTACACTGAGAGACTGGCATGCTGGTCCAGCAGTTCCTGATTCGCATCCAGGATCGGCCGGATGTATTCGTTCAGGAAATCATCGACCTGCTGCGGGGCACGTCCGATGAAATGCTCGGGCTCCAGTGCCTGCTCCAGTTCTTCTTTACTCATTTTGAAGAAAGGATCGTTCTCGACCCGTTCGATCAGATCATTCGGACGTCCTTCCTGTTTGACCATGCGGGCCGCTTCCATGGAATGGACGCGGATGCGCTCGTGCAGCTCCTGCCGATCCCCGCCTCGCTTGACCTCTTCCATGATGATCATTTCGGTGGCCATGAACGGCAGTTCGCTCATCACATGCGTGCGGATGACTTTGGGATATACGACCATACCTTCCGTTACGTTCAGCATGATCATCAGGATCCCGTCGACCGCCAGGAAGCTTTCGCTGACGGAGACGCGTTTGTTCGCAGAATCATCCAACGTGCGCTCGAACCACTGGGTGGATGCGGTGATGGCCGGGTTCATGACATTGGCAAGCACCAGCCGGGCCAGGGAGCAGATACGCTCCGACCGCATCGGATTGCGCTTATAGGCCATGGCGGACGAACCGATCTGACTCTTTTCGAAGGGTTCTTCCATTTCCTTAAGATTCTGCAGAAGCCTAAGATCATTGGCGAATTTATAACAGGACTGGGCAATGAGGCTGAGCACGTTCAGGCACATGGTGTCGAACTTGCGCGGATAGGTCTGCCCGGTGACCGGATAGGTATCGGTATAACCCATTTTCTGCGCCACCAAACGATCGAGCGCCTTGACCTTCTCACTGTCCTGATCGAACAATTCCATAAAACTGGCCTGGGTGCCCGTGGTGCCTTTCGCACCGCGCAGGCGACGGGTCTCCAGCAGATGTGTGAGTTCCCCATAGTCCATCCACAGTTCTTCCAGCCACAGGCAGGCACGCTTGCCGACCGTTGTCAGCTGTGCCGGCTGATAGTGCGTGAAGCCCAGGGTAGGCATGGTTTTATACTGCTCCGCGAAAGCCGCGAGTTTCCCCATGACCGCCACCAGTTTGGTACGGATCAGCTCCAGCGCCTCGTACATGATGATGAGGTCGGTATTATCGCCCACGTAGCAGCTGGTCGCACCCAGATGGATGATGGGCTTGGCTTTGACGGCCTGCTGACCATAAGCGTAGACGTGGCTCATGACGTCATGGCGGACTTCCTTCTCACGCGCCGCGGCGACTTCGTAGTTGATATCGTCGGCATAGCGCTTCAGATCCTCGATCTGCTCTTCTGATATGTCCAGACCCAACTCTTTCTCCGCTTCCGCCAGCGCGATCCAAAGCTTGCGCCAGGTCTTGAATTTCTTGTCAGGTGAAAAGAGGTATTGCATTTCCTTGCCGGCATACCGGGAGTTAAAGGGCGTCTCATAAGTATCTCGCATGATATCGGCCTCCTTCATGTATATAATCAAATACAGGAGTCTCCTGAAACTCAAGGAAACTCCTGTAGGGTCCGGTTAGGGAACGATGCGCTTCAAGTTACTTCGCATACTCGACAGCACGGGTTTCCCGAATGATGTTGACTTTGATCTGTCCCGGATATTCGAGTTCGTTCTCGATCCGTTTGGCAACGTCTCGGGCCAGGATCACCATTTCATCGTCGTTGACCTGTTCCGGTGTAACGATCAGGCGCAGTTCACGGCCGGCCTGGATCGCAAAGGTCTTCTCGACACCTTTGAAATCGTTGGCGATCGATTCCAGTTTCTCCATACGCGTGATGTAGTTCTCCAGCGTTTCTCTGCGGGCGCCGGGACGTGCCGCGGATACAGAATCCGCTGCCTGCACCAGGACCGCGATCTCGCTTTCAGGCTCCACATCACCATGATGGGCTTCCACTGCATTGATCACCACACGGGATTCATGATACTTTTTCAAAAGCTGCGCACCCAGCATAACGTGGGAGCCTTCCATTTCATGATCGACAGCCTTGCCGATGTCGTGCAGCAATCCGGCACGTTTCGCCATGCGCACGTCCAGTCCCAGTTCCGCAGCCATAAGGCCTGCCAGATGGGAGACTTCGATGGAATGTTTCAGCACATTCTGACCGTAACTGGTACGATACCGGAGCTTACCCAGCAGCCGGATCAATTCCGGATGCAGGCCGTGCACATTGGTATCGAAGGTAGCGGCTTCACCCTCTTCCCGGATCTTGGTCTCCACCTCTTTGGTGGCCTTACCGACCATTTCCTCGATGCGGGCAGGATGGATGCGGCCGTCAACGATGAGTTTTTCCAGCGCGATGCGGGCGATCTCACGGCGGACGCCGTCAAATCCGGAGAGGATCACGGCTTCCGGCGTATCGTCGATGATCAGATCGATGCCGGTCATGGTCTCGAGCGCACGGATGTTGCGGCCTTCCCTTCCGATGATGCGGCCCTTCATTTCGTCGTTCGGCAGAGGCACGACGGAAACCGTAGTTTCCGCAACGTGATCGGCTGCGCAGCGCTGAATAGCTCCGGTCAGGATCTCTCTGGCTTTTTTGGTGGATTCCTCTTTGGCACGGGTCTCATTTTCTTTGATCATGACGGCGACGTCGTGCTTGACATCGTCTTCGATAGAGCGGATCAGGACCTCTTTCGCCTGGTCTGTCGTCAGACCGGAGATCTTTTCCAGTTCAGCTATCTTTTTCTCATGAATCTGTGAAATTTCTTGATTCTTGCGTTCTATTTCTTCCAGCTTCCTGTTCATCTGGTTATCTTTACGTTCCAGCTGCTCGTTCTTGCGATCGAGCGCTTCTTCTTTCTGAACAAGTCGCTTTTCTTGTTTCTGTACTTCGCTGCGCCGCTCCTTGATTTCCTTGTCCACGTCATTGCGCAGTTTCATGGACTCTTCTTTAGCTTCGATCAACGCTTCACGCTTCTTGGCATCCGCGGTCTTCAACGCATCGTCGACGATCTCGCGGGCTTTGGTCTCGGCCTGGCCGATCTGCGCTTCAGCAACCTTTTTACGGTACTGGATGCCAAAGTAAAAAGCAACGGCGATCAACAGGAGCGCAAGTACAGCTTCTATAGCATACCACAAGATAATTACACCTCCTTCTTTAATTTTCATAGATCACAAATCGTAAGAACGGACGGCTGCCTTGCGGCAGGTCCGGAAATGATTTTCGTTGGTATATATTAAACCATACGGCAACCTATAAAATTTTACAGCTATTTGGTGGGATTGTCAAGAGAAAACGCATATTTTGTGTGTCAAAACGCATAGATATCCCATATACAGTCCACATATCAAATAAGCGCCTTTGCACTAGACAAAGGCGCAGATGTAAAGCTACCGTTCTTCTCGGAAATACGGGATGCCCAGACCTTCCGGCGGCTGGTTCTCTCTCTTCTTCTTCATGCTCGAGATGATAAGAACGACCAGCGTGACCACATAAGGCAGCATCTTGTACAATTCCTTGAGGGAAAGGTTCATACCTGTAGGAATATACAGATACAGGATATAGAGACCGCCGAACAGGATCGAAGCGAAGACACTGACGTTGGGACGCCATACCGTGAAGATGACCAGCGCGATCGCGAGCCATCCGCGGTCACCGAATGCATCGTTGGACCAGACGCCACAAGCGTAATCCATGACATAATACAGGCCGCCCAGGCCGGCGATCATGGCTCCCAGGCAGGTCGCGGTATACTTGTACTTATTGACGTCGATACCGGCCGCGTCCGCGGTGCCGGGGTTCTCTCCGACCGCACGCAGATTCAGTCCGGTACGGGTCCTCTTAAGGACAAACGCTGCGATAAACGCCACGAGGATCGCCACATACGCCAGGAAGCTGTAATTCAGGAAAACTTTTCCGAACCAGCCCGTGGTAGCGGCTGCCGGCAGTTTCGCGCTGAAATACGCGCTTGTGGTAGACAGGGTGATATTGGGTACTTCGCTGCCGGTCAGCTTGATCAAGGAGCCACCGAAGAAATTGCCGAAACCGATACCAAAGGTAGTCAGCGCCAGACCGGCCACGTTCTGATTGGCACGGAAGGTAATGGTCAGCACGCTGTAGATCAGTCCCATGAGCAGAGACCCTACAAGGCAGGCCGTCAATGGAATGAAGATGACGAGGAACCCATTGGTGGGAGCTCCGCTCACTCTCAGGTACTGTTCATAGAAGAACGCACCAATGACACCGCTGATGGCTCCGACATACATGATGCCGGGAATACCCAGGTTGAGGTGTCCGGCTTTTTCGGTGATGGTCTCACCTGTAGAACCGAACAGCAGCGGAATACCCTGTGCAACGGCACGGGGGATGAAGGTGACAAGGAAGGCACCGATCGATGCAAGTACAGCTGCCATGATGTTAAGCCCTCCTCTCTTCTTTTTTACGCCAGACCAACTGATAGTTTACGAAAAACTCGCAGGCGATGATGAAGAACAAAATGATACCTGTGATGATATCTGCGAACGAAGCATTCAGTCCATAGTTCGAAGAGATGGCACTGGCGCCGCGCTCCAGGAACACGATCAGGAAACTGGTCAGTACCATGTACAGCGGATTGAACTTCGCAAGCCACGATACCATGACGGCGGTAAAACCGCGGCCGCCCGAAATCGACGTAGTGACTGTATGGTTCGTACCCGCGACCAGCAACAGTCCCGCGATACCGCACAGCGCGCCGGAAAGCACCATCGTACGCATGATGACCTTCTCGACTTTGATACCGATATACCGCGCTGTCCTCTCGGATTCCCCGACGACAGAGATCTCATACCCATGTTTACTGTATTTCAAATAGGCAAAGATAAAGAGCGTCAGGATACTGACGATAATGATGTTCAGCAGATATGCATTGCCGCCCAAATAGGGGAACCATCCACTCTGTGACGACTGATTGATGATACCGATCTGGCCGGCACCTTTCGGTACTTCCCAGATGATCACAAAGAATGCGACCAACTGTGTGGCAACATAGTTCATCATCAGCGTAAACAACGTTTCATTCGTATTCCAGCGCGCTTTGAAAAAGGCAGGAATCAGACCCCAAAGGCCGCCCGCCAGGATGCTGGCGATGGCCATGATCGGGATCAGCAGACCATTCGGAACTTTATCGCCCAGAAGGATCATGCAGGCAGCGGTCGCCAGGGCGCCTACCAGGATCTGCCCTTCACCACCGATGTTCCAAAAGCGCATCTTGAATGCCGGCGTCACGGCGATCGAAACGCACAGGAGGATCGCAATATTCTGCATCAGGACCCAGAACTTACGGATCGTGCCGAAAGAGCCCTTGAAGATCGTCACATAGATCTCCAGCGGATTCAGTCCGGTGACCATCGCTGTGATCACCGCATCCAGGATCAGCGCCAGGATGATCGCTAACGCGCGGATCGCCATCGCATGATACCATTTCATGGAGCGGCGTTTCGCGATATGGAATAAAGGCGCATGTGTTTTAGTCATCGTTTTTCTGTGCCTCCACACGGGTCATCATCAAGCCGACTTGTTTCTTATCTGCCCGGCGTCCTTCTACGATACCGCTGACACGGCCGCCGCACAGGACCAGGATCTTGTCGGCCAGTTCCAGCAGTACGTCCAGATCCTCACCTACATAGATGACAGCAACGCCTTCCTGCTTCTGCCGGTTGATCAGATCATAGATGGTATAGGATGAATTGATATCCAGTCCGCGCACCGCATATGCCGTCAAAAGCACCGTCGGAGCCGATGAGATCTCACGGCCGACCAGCACCTTCTGCACGTTGCCGCCGGATAATTTGCGGACCTGAGTTTCCAGATTCGGTGTATTGACGGACAGGTTCTTTACGACGCGCGCCGCCAGTTTATGCGGATTCTTCTGATCCAGGAAGACGGAAGCGCCGCGGCGGTAGGATCTAAGCATCATATTCTCCGTGATGTCCATACTGCCGACAAGGCCCATGCCCAGTCGATCCTCAGGAACGAAGGACAGCGAGACACCCATACGCTGGATCAGCAGCGGATCCATACCGATCAGTTCCCGCTCAGAACCATCGTCATCGATGTAATGGATCGACCCGGCTTCCGTCGGCTGCAACCCGGCGATCGCCTCCAACAGTTCTTTCTGCCCATTGCCGGAAACACCTGCGATCCCCAGGATCTCTCCTGAATTTGCCGTAAAGGAAACGTCGTCCAGCTTCAGCAGACCTTCCTCGTTGCGCACCGTCAGATGCTCGACCTTGATCCTGGGTTTCGGATCCACCGGATCTGGCCGTTCGATCTCAAGTTTGACCGGATGGCCGACCAGCATGTTGGTCATCTCTTCTGCATTGGTATCCTTTGTCAGCATATCACCGACATAGGCCCCTTTGCGCAGGACCGCCACACGGTCGGACAATTCTTCCACTTCATTCATCTTATGAGTGATGATGACGACCGCTTTCCCATCGTTGCGCATATTGCGCAGGACTTTGAACAGTTTTTCCGTCTCCTGCGGTGTCAGGACCGCAGTAGGTTCATCAAGGATCAGCACGTCAGCCCCACGATAAAGTACCTTCATGATCTCTACCGTCTGCTTCTGGGAGACGCTCATATTGTAGATCTTTTCATAAGGATCGATATCGAATCCATACTGATCACAGAGCTTCTGGATACGTTCCGCGACTTTTTTGATATTGAAACGCCCCTTCTCATTCAATCCCAGTGCGACATTCTCTGCGGCAGACAGCACATTGACCAGTTTGAAATGCTGATGGATCATGCCGATGCCATATTGGAAAGCATCCTTCGGGGACGCGATGACCACTTCTTCCCCATTGATGTAGATCTGGCCGGAATCCGGGAAATAGATGCCTGCCAGCATGTTCATGAGCGTGGTCTTTCCACTGCCGTTTTCGCCGAGGATCGCCAGGATCTCGCCGCTGTAGATATCCAGCTGCGCATTCTCATTCGCTACGACCGTACCGAATGTTTTTGTGATGCCCCTCATTTTGATGATCGGTTCTTTGGTACTCAATTCGAGCCTCCTTGGTTTTCAGATCCGGTTTGCGAAAGCGTCGTCCTTCGCACGGCTCTTTCGTAAGCCGGACCCTATATAAGGGATAAAAGGTCACAGTAGAGCCGGTTGGCGGGATGCTGTGACCTTTTGATGGTACATAGTTTGGATTTTGTTCTCTCTTAGAACTTGGTATCCAGCAGGGTGATGCCGTCGATCTGCATGTCGAAATACGGAGCGGAACGGAACTTGGATTCACGGAACGCACCATCCACGACTACTTCGGTATCCGGAGTGTAATCCGGATCGGTATCAACGTCAGCCATATAAGATTCTACGCCATTGCCGCCTACAGTGAAGGTGGTGATGTCATAGACTTCCAGCGTATCGTTCTCAAGCTGTGCACGGACTTCTTCAAGCTTTTCAGCAGTACCCGCGGCAGCCGCCTTCTCGTTGACTTCCGTCAGCTTGACAGAGCCGGTAGCCAGAGTACCGGTCCAGTCGGTGTCGATCTCTTTGCCATCGCGGATGCACTCCATGCAGTAGGTCATGTACGGAGCCCAGTCGATACGGGAAGAAACGATAAAGGTATTCGGAGCAACGCTCTCGGTGGAACCATTGTAGGAAACGTTCGGAACACCAGCCGTCTCACAGGCAGTCGGAGCACCCATGGAGTCCGCGTGCTGAGAGATCAGGACGCAGCCGTTCTGGATCAGCTTGTTGGCGCCTTCCTTCTCGGCGGTCTCATCATACCAGGAACCGGTAAAGGTAACTTCCATCGTTACGGACGGGCAAACAGAACGAGCGCCCAGGAAGAAGGAGCTGTAACCGGAGATAACTTCGGCATAGGTGAAAGCACCAACATAACCCATCTTCGCCTGATCCGCAGTGATCGTACCATTGTCGATCATCTCGTTGAGCTTCATGCCAGCCGCAACTCCAGCCAGGTAACGGCCTTCAAAGATCTCAGCAAACGCGTTGTGATAGTTGGCCAGACCTTCGGTGTGGGCTTTGGTACCGGTCGCATGCGCAAACTGTACGTTCGGGTTCTCTTTCGCAGCCTGGATCATGAAATCCTCATGGCCGAAAGAATCCGCAAAGATGAAGTTGCATCCTTCATCGATCAGCTCAAGAGCTGCATCATAGCACTCCTGGCCTTCCGGGATGTTGGTCTTGATGATGTACTCGACACCCAGAGCTTCGCAAGCTTCCTTCGCCGCGTTCATGAAGTTGAGGTCATAGGTAGAGTTTTCATCATGCAAGAAGATGAAACCAGCTTTTACGGTATTACCAGTAGCTTCGGCTTCTTCTGCAGGTGCTTCTTCTGCAGGTGCTTCCTCAGTCTTCTCTTCTGTCTGAGAATCGGTCTTTTGAGTTTCCTGGGGCTTGGAGGCACAAGCGCAAAGGCTCAGCGCCATCGCCAGTACCAGGAGAACAGCAAGTAATTTCTTCATTTTTTTCCTCCACAAAAAGTTTTATTTCAAGCCGATACAAGGCTTAAAACGCATCAATCTTCGCAAAACTCTACGCCGGTCTCCGGATCCATGGACGCGATACGCGCCAGGGATTCCACACGAACGCCTTGCGAACGGATCAGATCGCCGCCGGGCTGGAATGCTTTTTCGATCGCGATGCCCGCGCCGACCAATGTGGCACCGGAATCCTGCACGAGTTTGATCAATCCTTGCAGGGCGGATCCCATCGCCAGGAAATCATCGATGATCAGAACACGGTCGTCCTTGGTCAGGAAATCCTTGGAAACGATGATGTCATAGACACGGCCGTGCGTGAACGATTCGACCTTGGCGGTCCAGACATCGCCAGCGATGTTCTTGGTCTTGTTCTTTTTAGCAAAAACAACAGGGCACCCGAACTCCTGCGCGACGATGCACGCAATACCGATTCCGGATGCCTCTATGGTTAAGATCTTATTGACGCCACATGCAGCAAACAGACGGGCAAACTCCTTGCCCATCTCGGAAAACAAAGCGATATCCATCTGGTGATTCAAAAAGCTGTCAACCTTCAGAATGTTGCCGGCCCGGACGATCCCATCCCGGCGAATACGCTCTTCCAACAGTTTCATGTATCTTTTCCGCTCCCTTTACCGTGCGATTGAGTGTCACTAAATGACACTATCAAGTGACGATATAAATGATAAAGGATTTAATAGTCTTTTTCAATACATGGGATATACAAGGTTTTTTGGATTTTCTTGTTTTTATAGGTAAATATGCCCATGCGGTGTTTTGTGACATAAAAAAAGCCCTGTCCCTATTTCCTCATGCATTCAGATAAGGATATACGGACAGGGTCGTTAGATCATGTGTTATCCGAAGCTCTGCTCCGTTCTGTTGATGATCTCGTCCTGAAGCGCTTTGCTCAGGTTGCGGAAATGGTCACTGTAACCGGCGACGCGTACGATCAGATCCCGATATTCATCCGGATGCTGCTGCGCCTTGATCAAGGTCTCGCGATCGATGACATTGAACTGGATATGGTGGCCATCCATGTTGAAATACGCGAGGATCAGGTCGGCCATGTGGTCCAGACCTTCCTTGCCTGCTACGACAGCCGGTGTGAATTTCTGGTTGAGCAGCGTACCACCGGTGCTTAAATGATCCATCTTCGAACAGGATTTGATGACGGCGGTCGGGCCGTGCGTATCCGCGCCTTTCTCCGGAGAGATGCCTTCGGAGACCGGTACATGCGCCAGACGGCCGTTGGGGCTGGCCATCATGACTTCACCGAAATAGACATGGCAGGTGGTGGGCAGCATGTCGACACGATACGTAGCACCGATCGGTGTACGACGTCCGGTGACAGTGTCCCGGTACATGGTGAATACGTCGATCATGATATCATCGGCATAATCATCATCATTACCATATTTCGGAGTCCGATGGCTGACCAGATGCTTGATCCTGTCATGGCCTTCGAAGTTATCCTCCAATGCCTGCATCAGTTCCCGCATACTGAAGAGTTTATGATCGTATACATTGTACTTGATCGCCGCCAAGGAATCTGTAATAGTGCCGATCCCAACACCCTGGATGTACTTGGTGTTATAGCGTGCGCCTCCGCCATTGTAATCCTTGCCCTTCGCGATGCAGTCATTGGTGATGATGGACAGGAACGGCGCGGGCATGTATCTGGCATAGATGCTCTCGATCATGTTCGATCCGGCGACTTTGATATCCACGAAATGGCGGACCTGCTTCTGATACGCTTCCCAAAGCTCCTCGTAAGACTTATAATCCTCGGCATTGCCGGTCTTCAGGCCCAGTTGCTTGCCGGAGACTTTATCGAAACCATTGTTCAGCGTGATCTCCAGGATCTTCGGCAGGTTGAAATATCCGGTCAGGATGTAAGCTTCGTTACCGAACGCACCGGTCTCCACGCAGCCGGAGGTGCCGCCGCGGCGGGCATCCTCGATGGATTTTCCTGCATTCAGCAACTCCTGAACGATCGCCTCCGTGTTGTAGAAAGCGGGCTGTCCCCAGCCTTTACGGCTGATCTCGCAGGCTCTGAGCAGGAATGCACGCGGGGTCTTGCGGCTGATCTGCACATTGGAAGAGGGCTGCAGCAGTTTCATCTCATCCATGCAGTCCAGGATCAGGTAGGAAACGTCGTTGACACCATCTTTACCATCCGGAGTGATGCCTCCGGTATTGATATTGGCAAAATCCGTATAGGTTCCGGATTCCTTCAGCGTGATACCGACCTTCGGAGGTGCGGGCTGGTTGTTGAACTTGACCCACAGGCACTCCAACAGTTCCAACGCCTTATCATCGTCCAGCACGCCATCCTTTGTATCCTTACGATAGAAACGGATCAGATGCTGATCGAAACGGCCCGGACTGTAGGCATCCCACGGATTGAGTTCCGTAGTCACACCAAGATGCACGAACCAGTACATTTGGATGGCCTGCCAGAAAGTCTCCGGAGCGTGTGCGGGCACAACATCGCAGTTCTTAGCGATCTGCAGTAATTCTTCCTTACGTACCGGATCGCTCTCCTGCTCCGCCAGTTCTCTGGCATATGCCGCATAACGGGACCCTAAGATCATGATCGCGTCGCAGGCGATGGACATGGCCTTCAACTGATCCCTCTTTGCAGGCGCTTCGAAATCATTGAGATAATCCAACTGCTCCAAAGCATCCTGGATGTCCTTCTGATAATCCAAAAAACCCTTGAGATATATCTTTTCAGAGCCGACGGTATGACCCGGGCCTCTCTGCTCCATGAATTCTGTGAAGATACCGCTTTCATAGCAGTCCTTCCACTCGGGCGTCATGGCTTCCAGGATCTTAGCGCGGATGCTGCGCTCTTTCCAATAGGGAATGATCTTCTCCTCCTGGAGCTTTAAGTCCTCTTCCGTGACCTTAAAATTGATCAGGTCGCGGTCGTTCATGACATGCATATCTTCCAGCGTATGGCAGCACAGTTCCGGGAACGAAGGCGCGGCCTGCGGGCCATCGCCCTTCTCACCTACGATGAGCTCGCCTGCACCGATATACAGCGTTTTTCTGGACATGAATTCACGAAACGCGATGGCGCGCATCTCCGGGATGGAGACTGTTCCTTCATACTTCTGATATGCATCCGTCATGATATCGGCCCGCTCCATGTAGAGGCGGGCCTGTGTGTTCAGACTTGTTTCACGTAAAGCTTTGATCCTTTGGTTCATTGATGTGATCCCTTATCATTTAAGAAAATCTTTGGCAGTATAATAATACTTCGTTCCGACCTTGACGATGACCCAGGTGTATCCATTCGCCGATTTCGAATATCCGTTCAGTACCGTGACTGTGGCGCCTTGCGCGAAGGTGCCTTTGATCGTACCGGACGTCGAAGGTTTACTGCGATAGTTCAAAGCATACTTTGTCGTATACTTGGTATACTTGCCGACGATCTTGAACGTGACTGTCCGTGTACCGGAATACTTACCGATACCTGTGATCGTGACCGTTGCGGTCCCGGGCCATTTATTGTTCTTATAAGACAGCGTATAGTCTGTGCCTTTGACCAGCTTCGTATCCCCGTCCTTGATGGTAGGCGACGGCTTGATGGCAGAGCCCTTGAAACTCTTATTGCTGATCCTGGATACTGTGATACTGTCAGCATTGATGCTCTTTGTATTGGATACGTATTTGCCCTTCTTCAAATACATGGAGGCGGCGTAATACGTATTGGAGCCGATCATCACGGCATACCAGGTATACCCGTTGGCGGATTTGGAATATCCTTTCAGGACCTTGACATTCTGATTCTTCTTGAACGTACCTGCAACAGAATAGCTGGTGCCCGGACCGGTACGATAGCGCACGCTCGTTTCGATGACATGATAATAGGAATAACTGGCCTTGATAGTGAAATTCAAGGTGCGTACGCCTGAATAGTTCCCCTTACCAACGATCGTGATCGAGGCCGTACCCGGCGCAGTATTGGACGTATAATACAGTGTATAATCCGTGCCTGCTGTAAGTGTCTTTCCCTGATCCTTGATGGTGACCGAAGGACGGATCGCGGAACCAGTATATTTCTGCGCAGCAATGGAAGATACGGTGATGAATTCATCATCGTCGATCCGTTTGATGTATTTCAGTTCATCCGCCATCTTAGAGTAATCATAGGAAATGAAACCCTGGATGTACTTGTAACTGACCTTACGAGTGAAAGAACCAACTTCACCATTGTACATGCCACTGCCATTGGTATTGCCTTCGATCGTAGTAAAGGTTTTCTTATCCTTGGAAACGGCTATGACCATACCTACATGGTCATGACTGGAATGTGTACCATCCCACGAATAGATGATGGCATCGCCCACTTTCGGCACGCTCTTCCAATCATTGTTCCAGGCATCCTTCTCCTTCGCGATATTGATGAAGCGTCCGCAGGACATCTCGATGCCCGTATATTTTGCCACACCTGCTGTGATCCAGGCAGCGGAGACCGTCGCAGCGCACCAAGGATAACTGGTCTTCATCTTTCCGGCGCCGATCTGATCCGCATAGGCATTATACGTATCGATGATCTTTTTATAGATCGCACTGTTGTAATCAGCACCGTTCCAGGACGCCATGATACCTTTGATGGATTCCAGGATCCGCGTCTTGGTCATATAGCGCGCATAAACATAGACGTATTTCGTCGTCTTGACATAGCTTTCTGTCTCGCTGGAGGTGATGGCTACTTTGGCATATCCCAGATAACTGGCAGGGATCGTCACTTCACCGGTCTTAGCATTGATCGTGATCTTCGGGTTGCTCGGCTTCGTGATCTTGAAAGTGATGGTAGCACCTTCCTTGGCACTAGCATTCAGCGTAAACTTCTGCTCCTTCAGAGAGAACACTTTATTCATATTCTTTGCTACGATCGGGTTCTTGGCTTTGACGATCTTGAACGTCTTAGTGACATCATCTCCATGGCAATGACCCGTCGGATGGATCACGACCTTGGCCGTGCCGACCTTGATATTGTTGGAATAGGTCAGCGTATAATCCTCATTTTCGACCAGAGTCCGGTTCTTGTACGTAATGGTAACAGCAGGACAGATCTCTTTTGTCGTATAAGGAAGCTCCTCATTTTCCAAACTGATCGTACAGTTTTCGATATCGAACTCCTCATATTCGATTTTCAGTTTGAGGGTCTTAGCGGTTTCAAGATGATTGGTGTCTCCCGCGGCAGTGACCGTGATCGTGGCAGAACCAGGGCCTACAGCTGTGATCACACCTTTAGCAGAGACAGTCGCAACTGATGTTTTTGAAGATTTATATGTCACAGTACCGACAGCTTCCGTCACCGTGACGGTCTGCTTGTCATAGACGTACATATTAGTGGAAGGTACTTTGACCGTAAAGGTCTGCGGCGCTTTCTCGATCGTGAACGTTCCGACAAGCTTATTGGTGGGTTTGGTCGCCGGATCATCTTTATAAGTGATCGTGATCTTGCCTGTACCGGCATTGATATTGTTGGAATATACGACTTTGCATACCGTTTCCAGATCTTTCTGGATCACACGGTACTCTTCAGAAGCCTCATCCTTTTGATAGACCAGGATGAACTCAGGCTTTTTTTCAGTGCCGTCATATACGATAGGTGTTTCATCGACGAATTCGATCTTGGCTTTGGTCAGATCCATGGTCTCATCCGGCAATGTGGATGCTACCATTACGATCTCGTCCTCAGCATCGGCCGTCTCTTCCACCGGCACTTCCTCCTCCGCGGCCGGTTCCTCGACAGTTTCAGCATCCGCCTGCTCTTCCAGAGGCTCTTCCTCTTCTGCTGGTCCTTCCATGGACTCCGCTTCAGTCTCTTCTACAGGTTCCTCCGCTGCTTCTTCCACGGTTTCCAATGCAGGCTCTTCTTCCTGGATCGGCTCCTCATCTACAGTTTCTTCTTGAGAAGGAACTGCTTCCGTCTCTTCTGTCTCGGATATCGGTTGTTCCGTTTCCGCTTCCTCAGCGAAAACAGGCAGAGATGTAGGGATCAAAATAAGTGCTGCCATCAGCAGACTGATGATCCTTATCAATGATTTCTTCATCATAATGCCCCCTGTTTTTCCTCGGCTGCTGCCCCAAATTCTTTTCTATGTTTCCGGGCTTTTGCAGCTTCGCTTTGTTTTCTCCTATAGCGCATTTTATACCTATTCTAAAGGATTATACCTAATTCTCTCTCGATCTGTCAAGTGATACGATATTACAATTGATTTACAGGTTGATTTTTGTCCATCCGGCGTTTATAATCATAATATCATAACATTTATCATAGTTAGGAGCGTAAGATTATGAACAACGGCACCTATAAACTTGCCATGCCGGCCAACGAGCCGGTCCTCGGATATATGCCCGGATCTCCGGAACGACTGGCATTAACAAAAGAACTGGAAAAACAGTCGGCACAGATCATCGAGATCCCGCTGATCATCGGCGGCAAAGAAGTCCGCACCGGCGTCATGAAAGATATCGTCATGCCGCACGACCATCAGCATGTGATCGCTCGCTATCATATGGCTGGAGAGAAAGAGCTGAAGGAGGCAATCGCTGCCGCACTGGAAGCCAAAAAAGCCTGGGAGTTCATGCCCTGGGAACACCGCGCCAGCATCTTCATCAAAGCTGCTGAGTTATTGACCGGTCCCTATCGTGCCAAGATCAACGCCGCGACCATGCTG
Organism: Clostridiales bacterium; assembly: GCA_024689505.1. GTDB lineage: Bacteria > Bacillota > Clostridia > Lachnospirales > Bianqueaceae > RUG159. The sequence continues at coordinate 39,157 of JAILDJ010000272.1, read as the reverse complement.
GGGCAGAGCAAGACCGCTTTCCAGGCCGAGATCGATTCTGCCTGCGAGCTGGCCGACTTCCTTCGTTTCAACACATACTTCGCGCAGGAGATCTTTGCCCAGCAGCCGAACAGTTCCAAAGGCATCTGGGATCGTCTTGAGTACCGTCCGCTCGATGGTTTCATCATGGCCATCACTCCGTTCAACTTTACCTCCATCGGCGGCAACCTGCCGACCGCACCCGCGATCATGGGCAATGTAGCTTTGTGGAAGCCCTCTTCCACCGCTGTTCTCTCTAACTACTACTTCCTGCAGATCCTGATGGAAGCCGGTCTGCCCGCCGGCGTCATCAACTTTGTGCCCAGCCGCGGATCCGATGTCAGCAAGTATGTTCTGTCCGACAAGATGCTGGCTGGCGTACACTTTACCGGTTCCACGCAAGTCTTCAAGACGATCTGGAAGCAGGTCGGCGAGACCATCTTCGATTATGAATCCTATCCGCGTCTGGTCGGCGAGACCGGAGGTAAGGACTTCGTCTTTGCGCATCCGACCGCCGCTGTCGAGCCCCTCGTCGCCGCATTGGTCCGCGGTGCTTTCGAGTACCAAGGCCAGAAGTGCTCTGCCGCTTCCCGCGCTTTCATTCCGGAAAGCTTATGGGGGCAGGTCAAACCGCGTCTGATCGAAGAAGCTAAAGCCCTGAAGGTCGGTGATGTTACGGACTATACCACCATGCTCGGCGCCGTGATCGACAAGGCTTCCTTCGACAACATCAAGTCCTATGTGGACTATGCGGCAGCATCCGAGAACAGCGAGATCCTTTGCGGTTCTCTGGACGATTCCAAGGGCTACTTTGTATATCCGACTGTCATCGAGTGCAAGACTCCGTACGAGAAGACCATGGTCGAAGAGATTTTCGGACCGGTCCTGAGTGTGTACGTCTACCCGGATGATCAGCTCGATGAGGCACTGGAAGCCTGCAACACCGCTTCTCCATACGCTTTGACCGGCGCGATCTTCGCGAACGACCGCAACGCTATCATCTATATGGAGCAGAAACTCTCCTCTGCAGCCGGCAACTTCTACATCAACGACAAACCGACCGGTGCTGTAGTCGGCCAGCAGCCTTTTGGCGGCGGACGCGCTTCCGGCACCAACGACAAAGCCGGCTCCATGCTGAACCTCTACCGCTGGACCAGCACCCGCAACATCAAAGAGACCCTCGTCCCCACCACGGCGATCACGTATCCATACATGACCAAATAAGTCCCATGCCATGCGATAAAACAAGTCCTCTGCTTACAGAAGGACTTGTTTTAGCATATGGCATGACAAAAGGCACGAGGATGAAGTACGAAGTACGAAAATCCGAGTGCCTTTTAGCGTGGCGGAAACGCAGTGCAGCCACGCGGGGACTTATTGCAACACTTTTAAGAGCGTTCTAAAGTCATATAAAGAAGCTCGAGTGTACTTGTATACTCGCGCTTTTATACGACATTAAGAACGCAAAAAGCACGAGGACGAAGTACGGAAGTACGAAAGTCCGAGTGCTTTCAGGAGGCCGAAAGCGCAGCCGCGCGAAGGCCTCCGGGTTTATGCACCAAATCAATCCTATGCCATGCGATAAAACAAGTCCTCTGCTTGCAGAAGGACTTGTTTTATCATATGGCATGATAAAAGGCACGAGGACGGAGTGCATAGCACGAAAGTCCAAGTGCCTTCTTTTTACTGTATATTTCTTACGATCCCGGAAAACAGAATGGATCCGTCCATCCCTGTCACGACGAACATAAAGGGACGATCCAGGACAAAATCGATCTCTTCTTCCGGAAGTGCTGCACCTTCGGCGATGGCCAATTCAGTATAGGCGGCTCCGGTAACACCTTCCTCATCGATCTCGATCAATGCCGCATGCTCTGCCTTACTCACAAATAATTCATCTTTTTCTGTTGTAAGCGGTGTAAAATCAGATACTGCCGGGTCTAATGCATCTGTAACTCCCAGCGACCGGATCGTCTCGATCAGGTCCGTTTTGGCTGTCACTCGGAATTTGGGCACTGACAGGTGGACCATCGGATAGGACCTGTTCTCATCCTCTCCGTATCTGGCTGCATTGAGAACACTTGGATCTGCCGCCAGATCATTCACATCTACACCCTCTTCTGGCAGATAGAACGTCATATTCCCACTGTCTGTCAGATTGAGGCTCAATGCGATATACGTGTCCGTCCGATATACGCCCATCATATCCGACCGATGCATCATATCGACGGTGGTGTCGCCTACAGTCCCATGAAATGTTTCCTGTGTCGTATTCTTCTCAAGGAACGTATCCATCCAGGTCGCTTTGTAGTAGATCGTTGACAGGATCTCCAAAACCGTATTTGGATCGATCTTCATATCTTTCGTATATTCACTCAACAGATTGCCGGTATTCTCATCCGTCCAATGCCGCAGTGCTTCATCCATCTCCTGAGAGCCCGGTATTCCGCTGAAAGATGATGCAAAATACTGATCTGCCAGGCGCTGCAGCGTCTCGGAATGATACGCGACAGATTGGTCCAGCCAGATCGAATTGGCAAGCAGACTTTTCAGAGCCGGTGTGTCCACATAATTGCTCTGCCACAACGCATTGGCCTGATCACGCAGCTTATCGATATCAGAGCACCCCAGCATATCCAGGATCTGTTGACGGGTCGAACCGTCTGAAACCTCTGCCAACATGGCAAATGCGATATAGATATTGATGGGAGAACAGACCGTGTTCTCGTCCTCCGCAGTCAGGATCTGCCCCATGATATTGGAATAGTATCCCTGCAGACCATCCTGCAGTTTCGAGGATCTGTCTGTGAACTTTCTATAGGAAGTCCACCATTCCCAATGAGCATCGTTCTCATAGAATTCACTGGCACTCATATGCTGAGCGACCGGCTCGGGATACGCGGCATTGACCGCGAAAACACCTTCCATTTGTGTGTACTCCCCTTCTTTATTGAACTTGTTCCGAAAAAAAGGTGATCTGAGAAAAACCACCAATACTGCCAGAGCGCACGTCGCGGCCGCCGCACATCGCATCCACAAAACTCTCCTGGGCACTCGCTCTTTCCGGGCATTCCGAATGAATTCTTCGTTGATCTCACCCATTGCATCGAACAGGTCTTCTTTTTTCATATATCATACCCTCTTTCTGTCAGATGTGTGCGCAGTTTTTTTCTCAGGCGGCTTAAGGTCACAGATACATTGTTCTCGGTGGTCTGATATCGATCCGCGATCGCATGGATGCTGTCCGCATACCAGTAACGAAGAACGAACATGTCTCGCTTCGTCCGCGGCAGAGAATTCAAGAATCTGTTGATCTCCCGCACCAGTTCTTTTGACTCCCACCGTGTCTCCGTATCCTCCTGCCCGGAGACGCACTCGCCCAGTTCATCCAGGACCAGATCGATCTCAGTGCCGCCTCTTTTACCCCGGCGCGCTTTTCTGTACATGTCAAAAGACAGATTTCTGGTGATCTTTCCGAAAAAAGCGCCTAAAACAGTGGGCCTCTGCGGAGGTATAGCGTTCCAAGCCCGGAGCCAGGTATCATTTACACATTCCTCCGCATCCGCGATGTCGTTCAGGATCCGGCAGGCGATCTGACGCACGTAGGACCCATATTTCTTCGATGATTCCTCGATCGCGGACTCGTTCCTGTCCCAATACAGCTGCACGATCTGCTCATCTTCCAATGCACCCACCTCCTTTTCACCCTTAATGACGACAAAACAAACGATATCTTACAATCTTTATGAAAAAGAGACGGAACAATACCCGTCTCGTCATTTACATAGTATCATCCAACCACGATTCTTCGGAAGTTTCCACTTCCTGAAGCACCGATTTGATGGTGCGATAAGAAAAGCCTTTTCTTTCCAGAAAGGCCATGAGTTTATCCGCACCGACCGCATCAGATCTGGTCTTTTTCTGAACATGCCACCGCGCCATCTCCAGCTCAGTCTCTTCATCCGCCCCGTTTTCGTCGAAGGCAGACGCGATCAGCGCCCCATCGATACCCTTGCTGAGCAGGCGGTTAGCAATGTCCTTACGCGAACGATGATGCAGTTCTTGTTCCTGGCGTATGAACAAGAGTGCATAACGCGCATCATCCACATAGTGATATTCCTTCAGGAAATCCAACACCTCATCGGATACTTCCTGCGGACATTGTTTTTCCTTTAAATGCGTACGAATCTCTGCCTCCGTCCGCATTTTGAAATCCAAAAAATGCAGCGCTTCATTCCTGTAAAAAGAACTGCGCTCGGATTCCGAAGTAAACTCCGGGATCCGGCGCTTGTTTTTTCCTGCAGTTCTCATATGGTTTTGGATTGCTTACTCTTCAGTTTCCGCTTCCGCTTCTTCCGTGGCGGCATCGAAGCCCAGTTTGACACGGACTTTGTGCTCGATCTCGGCCATAAGTTCAGGATTGTCGTGCAACAGTTTTTTCACGTTTTCACGGCCCTGTCCCAGACGCTCGTCGTTATAGTTGTACCATGCGCCGCTCTTGACAACGATACCTTCGTTGGCTGCAAGATCCAGGATATCGCCCTCACGAGAGATGCCCTGCCCGTACATGATATCGAATTCCGCTTCCTTGAACGGAGGTGCTACCTTGTTCTTTACGACCTTGACACGGACATGGTTGCCAATGAATTCACCGTTTGCTTTCAGTGTTTCGATGCGACGCACATCCAGACGTACAGAAGCATAGAACTTCAGTGCACGGCCGCCGGTGGTAGTTTCAGGATTGCCAAACATAACGCCGACTTTTTCACGCAGTTGGTTGATGAAGACAACGATGCAGTTGGATTTATTGATCGCTCCCGTCAGCTTACGCAGCGCCTGCGACATAAGACGCGCCTGCAGGCCGACATGGGAATCACCCATTTCGCCATCGATCTCCGCCTTGGGGACCAGAGCCGCAACAGAGTCCACGACTACGATATCCATGGCGCCGGAACGGACCATGGTCTCCGTGATCTCCAGTGCCTGCTCGCCGTTGTCCGGCTGAGAAATGTACAGGTTTTCGATATCTACACCCAGATTGCGCGCGTACGTCGGATCCATAGCGTGCTCCGCATCGATATAACCGGCAATGCCGCCGCGCTTCTGCGCTTCTGCGACCATGTGCAGCGCAACCGTGGTTTTACCACTGGATTCCGGTCCATAGATCTCGATGATACGGCCGCGCGGAATTCCACCGACGCCAAGTGCTGCATCCAGGCTTAAGGAGCCGGTCGGGATGGTTTCGACGTTCATACTGACGGACTCGCCCAGTTTCATGATCGCACCTTGGCCGTAGCTTTTCTGGATCTGTGAGATGGCGGCCTCCAATGCTTTTTGTCTTTCATTTCCTGCCATGATTAAGATACCTCCTGAAATAATCTCTATAGTGTATATAAGGCTGTTTTTTGATGTGTGTACAGTGTTTTTATAAAAAATCTCAACTTTCCGGATCCGGCTCCTCCAGGATCATGAGCCTGAGTTTGTTCAGTGCCTGGATGACCGTACGATGGCGGTTCTCCTGACGGTCGCCCTTCAGATGCAGTTCCAGGACTTCCGTCCTGCCCCGCACGGTGACCCCCACATAGATGAGTCCGACCGGTTTCTCAGACGTACCGCCGCCCGGTCCTGCGATCCCGGTAACAGCGACCGCAGCATCCGTTCCAGCAGCACGGGCTGCCCCTTCCGCCATGGCACGGGCTGTCTGCTCACTGACTGCTCCATGCTGGAGGAGTACCTCGTGAGGGACGCCTAGAAACTGCTCCTTGGCCTCGTTGGCATATGTAATGAAACCGGCTTTGTACACTTCCGATATCCCATTATAATTGATCAGCTGTCCGGAAAAAAGGCCTCCTGTGCACGATTCCGCCGCGCTGACCGTTATTTTTTTCTTGATCAGCAGTTGGCCGACTACACTTTCTAAAGTATCATCATCTGATCCATAGATCAATGTACCCAATTCCTGTCTAAGCTCCGCTTCGACCGGATAGATCAATGCCAGTGCTTCTTCCTGCGTCGCAGCTTTCGCCGTGATCCGAAGATCCACCATGCCCGTCTTGGCATATGGGGCCAACGTGGGATTGGTCATACGCTCCATGCGCTCATGCAATCGGTATTCCAGGGCGGATTCCCCGATCCCGCACAAATGCAGCGTCCGAGAAAGCATGACCTCCCCCGAAAGGCTTCTTAGATAAGGACACACCTGCGCATCGAACATAGGCCGCATTTCCGATGGCGGTCCAGGCAGCATGATGAGGATCTTGTCCTCCTTGCGCAAGATGAAACCCGGCGCTGTACCATGTGCATTCTGCAAAGGTACGGCCCCTTGCGGCAGCATGGCCTGCTTCCAGTTGTTCGGCGTGATCTCACGGTGCATCTGTCTGAGACGGTCCTCGATATTGGTCCGCGCCTCCCGGTTCTCTTCCATGGGCACATCGAAATATCTGGCTCCCATCTCTTTGGACAGGTCATCTCCCGTGGGGCCAAGGCCTCCTGTGGTGATCACGATATCCGCCCTGTCAAAAGCCAATCGGAACGCATCCAGGACCCGGTCAGGATTATCTCCGACCACCTGCTGATGGAACAGATCGATCCCCAGTGCCGCCAGTCCTCTTGCAATGTAGGAAGCGTTGGTATTGACGATATCTCCCAGCAGGATCTCGGTCCCGATGGCGATGATCTCCGCGGACCACTCTTTATTCTTCATACAGTACTTCCCTGTTTTTGTAGATATATTCGATAACAGATGCGATCGAAAGGATCATGGACAGATATGCGCTGATCGTGATCAGGATCTGATACCAGTTATACTGCCAACCCAGAATGATCAGCATCGCCATGATCATCTGGACGACCGTCTTGATCTTGCCCAGCATGGCCGCCGCGATCACGACTCCCTTGGAGGCGGCTACCAGGCGAAAACCGCTGATGATGAATTCGCGTGCCACGATGATGATCACGATCCAGCCGGCCAATTCTCCTCGTTCTACAAAGCAGATCAGCGCGGAGATGACCAGCAATTTATCTGCCAACGGATCCATGAACTTGCCGAAATCCGTGACCAGTCCGCGGCTGCGCGCCAGATATCCATCCAAATGATCGGTATAGGAAGCAAGCGCAAACACCGCCAATGCGACGATACGGTTCCAAGGATGCGGCAGCAGTTTCGTCATGTACAGTACAATGAATACCGGGATCAGCAGGACCCTGAGGATCGTCAGCTTATTCGCGATATTCAGATCGATCTTTTTCTTAGCTTCCATCAGATCTCTTCTCCAATCAAGTCGTACTCATAGGCACCGCTGATGCGGCAGCGGATATAGTCGCCCGACTGATGCGGCTCCTCCGTAGTAACAAACACGAACCCGTCGATATCCGGAGCATCCCGGTACGATCGCGCGCTGTATACATGCCCTTCCTCCACCGCGTCAGGGATCTCTCCTTCAACGATGACTTCCATTTCACTCCCGATCAAGGACTCCGAGATCTCCCGGCTGACCTGCTGCTGGATCTGCATCAGGACATCCTTGCGGCGTTCTTTCTCTTCTTCCGGCACCTGATCCTTCATGCGGGCTGCCGGAGTACCCTCTTCCTGAGAATAGGTGAAGACGCCCAACCGATCAAAACCAGCCTCGTTGACGAAATCACACATTTCCTCGAATTCCGCTTCTGTCTCTCCTGGAAAACCGGTGATGAGCGTCGTACGGATGCAGACTTCCGGCATCGCATCCCGCAGTTGATCCATGACCTGCTGCAATATAGCCTTGGAATGTTTGCGGTTCATACGCTTCAAGACACTGTCGGAACAATGCTGGATCGGCATATCGATATATGGAAGGATCTTCTCTTCCGACGCCATCGTCCGAATGAGCTTCTCGGTGATATCCTCCGGATAGCAGTACAGGAGGCGGATCCAATGGATACCCTCGACCCGGCACATCATATACAGCAGATCTGACAGATCGATATCCTCGTCCAGATCCTTACCGTATTTCGTGATGTCCTGCGCCACGACCATCAGCTCCGTCACGCCCTGCTCCGCGAGATCCCGCACCTCCCGTATGATATCCTCCGCCTTACGTGAGCGATAGCGTCCACGGATCGAAGGGATGGTACAGTACGTGCAGAAATTATCGCAGCCTTCCGCGATCTTGATATATTCATAGTATCCTGTCGTGGAAAGCAAACGCTTTTGATATCCGAGATCCCGATCCGGCAAAGCGCCAAGACGGACGATCTTCTGATCAGAGTCCAGCAGCTCATCCAGCACTTCAACGATCTCCTCGTAGCTTCCGGTCCCCACCACCGCATCGACCTCCGGCAGATCCTCACCGATCTCCTTGGCGAAGCGTTGGGCAAGGCAGCCCGTCACGACCAGTTTTTTACAGCAGCCGGATTCCTTATACGCAGCCATCTCCAGGATGGTTTCGATCGATTCCTCCTGTGCCGACTGGATGAAACCACAGGTATTGATGATGATCACCTCAGCTAAAGCATCATCCTTGACAAGTTCGTACCCGTTTTCCAGCAAGCGCTCCAGCATGATCTCGCTGTCGACCGTGTTTTTATCACAGCCAAGGGATACGAACGATACAGTTACTGGCATATTTGACCCTCATAAGCTTTCAGACAGTTGCTGAGCAGCATGGCGATCGTCATAGGACCGACGCCGCCTGGTACGGGTGTGATATAAGAAGCCTTGCCAAGCATGGATTCATAATCGCAATCCCCGCATAAGCCTTCTTCGGTGCGATGGATCCCCACGTCGATCACTACGGCGCCTTCTTTGATATCATCACCTGTGAAGCGTTTGGGACGCCCCACAGCGGAGATGAAGATATCCGCGTTTTTGATGAACTCACGATCGTCCTTCGTACGGGTATGGATGACCGTGACCGTCGCATTCTCATTCATCATGAGCATCGCCATGGGCTTGCCCACGATATTGCTGCGGCCGGCAACAACGCAGTTTTTCCCAGTGATCTCGATCCCGGAGCGTTTCAGCATCTGGATGATGCCGGACGGTGTGCAGGCGACCAGAGGATCTCCCGTGCCGGTGAACAACTGTCCGGCATTGATGACATGGAAACCGTCCACGTCTTTGCGTGGATCGATGGTCTTCAGCACGGCCGCTTTATCGATCTGCTCAGGCACCGGCAGCTGCACGAGGATCCCGTGCACGGTTTCGTCCTGATTCAACTGTTCGATCGCCGCAATGACTTCTTCCGTCGTCGTGGATGCAGGCATACGCAGTGTTTCCGACTCCATCCGGATCCAGCCGCAGGCCTTCTCCTTATTGGCAACATAGACCTGCGAAGCCGGATCATCTCCGACCAGGATGACCGTCATTTTCGGCGTGGGGCGACCCGCCGCCACGTGGGCGGCGATACGCTCCTTCAATTCGGCACGGATCTCACGCGCGATCTTTTTTCCATCTATGATCTTGGTTTCCATGCTTTCTCCTTTTTTAGAACAGACCTGTGATGACACCATTTTCATCGATGTCGATGTTTTCTGCAGCCGGAACGGGCGGCAGACCCGGCATCGTCATGATATCGCCCGCGATGGCGACTACAAAGCCGGCACCGGCAGAGATATTGACTTCACGGATCGTGATCTTGAATCCGGTCGGACGGCCCAGTTTCTTCTGATTGTCCGACAGGGAGTATTGCGTCTTGGCGATGCAGACCGGGCAATTGCCGAATCCCATCTCAGCGAATTTCTTCAAACGGGTCTTGACACCGGCGCCATAGATGACTCCGTCCGCACCGTAGATCTTTGTCGCGATGGTCTCGATCTTCTTGTCCAGAGGCATATCATCCGGATACAACGGATGATAATGAGATTCCTTTTCTTCGAGGGTCTTCAGCACGGCTTTGGCCAGTTCTTCTCCACCTTCGCCGCCCTTCTCCCAGACGCGGGCCAATGCGAATTCGCATCCCATGGCACGGACTTTGTCCTCGATGAACTTGGTTTCCGCTTCGGTATCTGTAACAAAAGCGTTCAGCGTGACGACGACCGGAACGTCATACTGCTGCAGATTTTCGATATGCTTCTGGAGGTTGACGAAGCCTGCCGCCAACGCTTCCAGATTCTCCGTACCCAGCTGATCCCGTTTTACACCGCCGTTATATTTCAGCGCGCGGACTGTGGCCACGAGCACGATGGCAGAAGGTTTCAGGCCGCCGATGCGGCACTTGATATCCAGGAACTTCTCAGCACCAAGATCGGCACCGAAGCCGGCTTCCGTAACAACGACATCCGCCGTTTTCAGCGCATACCGTGTAGCACGCAGACTGTTGCAGCCATGGGCGATATTCGCGAAAGGACCTCCATGGATGATGGCTGGCGTGTTTTCCAGTGTCTGTACCAGATTCGGATGGATAGCATCCTTCAGCAGCGTTGCCATAGCGCCTTGCGCTTTCAAATCAGCCGCAGTGACAGGCTGACCCGCGTAATTGTATCCGATGATGATGCGGCCGATGCGTTCTTTCAGATCCTTAAGATCACGAGACAGGCAGAGGATCGCCATGATCTCGGACGCGACCGTGATCATATATCCATCTTCACGCGGAACGCCCTGCAGTTTGCCCCCCAGACCTACTACGATATGACGCAGCGCACGATCGTTCAGATCGACGACGCGCTTCCAGGTGATCTGACGCGGATCGATGCCCAGCGCATTGCCCTGCTGCAGATGATTATCGATCATCGCGGACAGCAGATTGTGGGCTGTGCTGATGGCGTGGATGTCGCCAGTGAAATGCAGATTGATGTCTTCCATGGGAACGACCTGGCTGTAACCGCCGCCCGCGGCACCGCCCTTAACGCCCATACAGGGTCCCAGGGAAGGCTCACGCAGAGCGATGACGGACTTGATCCCAAGACGTCCCAGAGCCTGGCCGAGACCAACGGTGATCGTCGTCTTGCCTTCACCCGCAGGTGTAGGATTGATAGCCGTGACCAGGACCAGTTTACCATCCGGATTGTCCTTGATCTTCTCCCAATAGGAAGGTGCGATCTTCGCTTTATACTTGCCATAGGCTTCCAGGTCGTCGGCCTCGATGCCCAGTTTCTCCGCCACCTGTGTGATAGGCAGGACTTTCGCTTCTCTTGCGATCTCGATATCACTCTTGTAGCTCATGGTATGGGATCCTCCTGATTTGATTAATATTCTTCATCCTCAGCATTGAGTTCTTCGGATGTCATCAACACTTTACGCGGTTTGCTGCCCTCGTCCGGGCCGACGATCCCGCGCTCCTCCAATGCGTCCATAAGGCGGGCCGCACGGTTGAAACCGATGCGGAACACGCGCTGCAACATACTGATGGAGGCCTTCTGTTTGTCCACCACATACTGGATCGCCTGTTCCAGGAACTCATCCAGATCGTCGTCCTCGGCTCCGCCGGAAGAGGTGGAAGAACCGCCGGTGCGCAGCGTATCCTCAAGATCCGGATCCGTAAGGACGGACGTCTGTTTAACGGCTGCTACGACGTTCTCGACCTCATGATCGGAAACGAAAGCGCCCTGGATACGCAGCGGTTTGGAAGCGCCGATCGGCGCGAACAGCATATCGCCCCGTCCCAACAGTTTCTCGGCTCCGACCATATCCAGGATGGTTCGCGAATCGATGCCGGAAGAAACCGCAAATGCAAGACGTGACGGGATATTGGCCTTGATCAGACCGGTGATGACGTCTACCGACGGACGCTGTGTCGCAATGACCAGATGGATGCCCGCTGCACGGGCCATCTGCGCCAGGCGGCAGATGTAATCCTCGACTTCCTTGGAGGCGACCATCATAAGGTCGGCCAGCTCGTCGACCACGATGATGATACGCTTCATACGCGGCTGCCCGCAGTCCGGATTGGCTTCCACCCATTCATTGAAGCCTTTGATATCACGGACCTGCGCATCGGAGAACCGTTTATAACGCTTGGTCATCTCCTGCACCGCCCAATTCAGGGACAGCGCCGCTTTTTTAGGATCGGTCACGACCGGGGTCAGAAGATGCGGAACACCATTATACACCGACAGTTCCACGACTTTAGGATCGATCAGGATCAAGCCGACATCTTCCGGTTTTGCTTTATAAATGATGCTCATCAACAGACAGTTGATGCAGACGCTCTTACCGGAACCGGTAGCGCCGGCGATGAGCAGATGCGGCATACGGGCGATATCTGTGACCTGCACGTTGCCATCGATATCCTTGCCGAGGGCGAAGGCCAACGGTGAAGACAGGCTGCGGAAGCGGTCGGAATCGATGACCTCCCGCAGATAGACTGAAGTAGTCTCCCGGTTGGGCACTTCGATGCCCAGTGCCTTTTTGCCTGGGATCGGCCCCTCGATGCGGATCCCGGATGTGGCCAGGTTCAAAGCGATGTCATCTGCCAGGTTCATGATGCGGCTGACGCGCACACCTTCGCTGGGCTGCAGCTCATAGCGGGTGACCGCAGGTCCTTTATTGACCTGCAGGACTTTCGCTTCCACACCGAAGCTCGCCAGTGACTGTTCCAACGTACGGGCATTGCGCAGCAGATCATCGTAGGATTCACCGCCCTCGCTGTCGCCCGGAGGCGAAAGCAGATCGATCGGCGGGAAGACGTATTCGTGTACGACTGCAGCCGGTGTGACATCCGCATCCCCATCCAGTTCCAGTGGTTCTTCAGGTTCATCAGGTTCCTGATCCAGTGACTGCTGTTCGCCGTAATCCACCTTCGGGCGGCGTTCGCCATGGCCGGAACCAGACGCAGCGGGCTTCACCGGTTTCTGCACAGGCGCGGCTACCGTGAACGGATCGTCGAAATCCACATCCGGCAAATATTCGTCCACTTTGGTTTCCTGCGTTTTGGGCATGTTGATCCGGATCTCTTCCTCAGAAGAAGGCGTGAAGGCCGCAGATTCCTCTTCGACCATCGGCTCCGGCTTTGCTTCCGGCTGTACTGTTGCCTTTTCCGCAGCTGTTCTGCGGCGGCGCGGCCGCTTCTCCTCCGTCACTTCCTCTTCGATGCCGTTTTTCAACTGATACCGACGTTTTTTATTGAGATAATAATCGTCATCATCATCGAACAAAGCAAAATCCAGACCGCCCTTGCCAACTGGCGCGGCAGTGGGTTTTCCGGAACCCGGACGCGCACCATACACGACAGGACCTGAGGGCTCTTCCTCCGGCACGAACTTTTCCGCCGGATCCATCTCCCGCAGTTCCCGGGAAACGCGTGCTTTGGCGATCTCCTCCTCACGGCGTTTCTCTTCCAGCGCCGCACGACGTTCCTCGCGGGTGCGCACATGAGCCTCATGCATCGTACGGACTTCGTGCGCGGACGCCTGCGCCACATGGCCCAGGTCCCGCGTCAAAGAACGTTCCGTGACGATGACGATTGTGATGAGCAGGATGAGCAGTACCACGACCATGGCGCCGATGCGGCCGATGAGCCGTACCAGGAACCCCGCGATCAAACCGCCCAGCAGGCCTCCGTTGGCAGCAGTAGCGTTTTCATAATAGGTTTTCAGCTCCTTGACCGACAGATCCCCATTGATGAGATACAGCAGCACGCTCAGACCCAGGATCACGCCCAGAACAGCCCATGCTTTTGCCGTGTGTCCCTCCAGCTTGTGCGCCAGATTAAGGATCACCACGATGAGCGCGAACAAACACAGTAAATAAGCAGAAAAACCGAAGACACCGATACCGCACTTATAGATCGAGCGTCCAATGATGCCCATGCGATTGTGCAGGATCATGCACAGGTTCAAAATGACCAGCAGGATCAGGATACTGATGCTGCGGATCTCAGATACCACAGGATCAGACAGAGCACTGTTTTTTGTTGCAGGCGCTTTTGTCGTTCGTGTTTTCCCCGTTGTTTTCTTTTTAGCAGACGTCGACTTTTTTGCAGCCATTTTATCCTCCAATTACATAAACAAGCCGGTGATGACCGCAACGATGCCAATGACCGCGCAGTAATAACCGAAATAATACAACTTATTCTTTTTCAGGAGCCTGAGCATCCATCGTATGCAGACGTACCCTACGCCGGCTGAAAAGATGAGCGCGATGAAATATGCCAGCCCGTTCAAGGCGATATCCTGCCCGGACAAGTCTTTCAATGAAAGCAGCATAGCACCCGCAATGGCCGGCAGAGAGATGAGAAAAGAAAACCGAATGGCAAACTCTCTTTTCAAGCCAGAACACAAACCGGCAACGATGGTGGATCCGGACCGCGAGATGCCAGGCGTTACTGCGATGCCCTGTACAAACCCGATGAAGAGCGCATCAGAATACTTGATGCCCTTCAGTTGTTTGCGCCCTTCCGGGACGCGCGCCGAAAAGATGAGGATAGCGGCCGTAATGAGCAGCGCCAGCCCTACCGCAAGCACAGAACCCATGAATACATCGGCCAGCGTCTTTTCGATGATGAGGCCAAGGATGGCCGTAGGTACTGAGGCGATGAGCACCAACAGCAGCATTTTGCGCTCCGGGTACATCTCGATGGCTTTCTTCTCTTTGCAATAGTGGAAGAGGTCCTTGATGAGGATAAAGAACTCTTTGATGAGACTCCAGACATCTTTCCAATACACGCAGCAGACCGCGATGAAGGTACCGACGTGCAGCAGGACTTCGAAAAAAGCGGAATTCGCGCCAAGATCGGCCCGCAGTAGAAACTTAGCCAGCACCAGATGGCCGGAACTGGAGATCGGCAAAAACTCTGTCAGCCCTTGTACGATGCCCATGATGATGGCGTGCAGAATAGATATTTTTTCCATGGAATTTGCTCCCTTGATAAAAGCCGATATTTTTTTATGATTATACCATAATATTCCGTTTTTGTAAATAAGAAAGTGCGTAAATAAGAACATATATTCGCATGCTATAAGCCTCATCGACGTGGACCGCTGCACGTGTTGATAATCGCCTCCAAGGCCCATCTCCTGTAAAGCTCCTCCGCACGGCAGATCAACGCAAAACAGCCATCTTTCATAGATGGCTGTTTTTATTTATCCATTTGTCGATCCAAATCCACCGACACGGACCTGATCTGCCGGATCGTCATCATCGGTCCTATAGTATTTCTGGAAGATCCCCTGGGCGAAAGCATCCCCCGCTTCCAGCCGCAGGACTTTCTGTCCGCCATTATAGATCCCGACCATGAGATGGCCTTGATTGGCTGCTCCCGCGTAATCAGCATCGATCACGGCCGTAGAGTTGACCAGGCGGATGCCATACTTGAACCCCAGGCTGGATCGGATGTACAGACCGAGCCACATATCCGGCTCCATAACGGCTCTGAGCCCGGTGGGCACCACAAGAGACTGCCCCGGCCACAGCGCGAATCCAAACGGAGTACGGATGTCATATCCGGCAGAATAACGGGTACTGCGCTTCGGCATGCTGATGGATGCATATTCCTGTAACAGAGAGGGACCGTCCGGCACAGACGAACTGCGCTTACGACGGTCCTCTACATACTGCTCTGCAGTAACTTTTTCAAAACGGATCATGCGCGGTCATTCTTGTCGAAACGGCGGCGCGGTTTGTCGGAGTTCTCTTTACGCTCCTCTCCGCGGCGGTCGTTACGATAGTTATTGCTGCGCTCACGGCGCGGACGGTCGTTATTACGCGGTCTGCGCTCGCCTTCGCCCTCTTCTGCGCCTTCCTTCGGAGGCAGCAGGACCTTATGGGAGACCTTGACCTTGGACTTGCCGCTCTGCTTGTCGACTTCGATACCGATGACCTTGACCATGATCTCGTCGTCGATCTTCAGCACGTCTTCCGCCTTTTCGACGTATTCGTTGCTGATCTGGGAATTATGCAGCAGGGCGTCTTTACCCGGGCACAGTTCTACGAACGCACCGAAATCAGCCAGACGCACGACCTTGGCGTTGTAGATCTCATCCATCTGGATCTCTTTGGCGATGTTCTCGATGATGGAGATCGCCTTAAGGGCCATCGCCTCATCGTTGCCAAGGACATAAACGGAACCATCGTCCTCGATATCGATCTTGACGCCGGTCTCGTCGATGATCTTGTTGATCATCTTGCCCTTCGGACCTACGACTTCACCAATCTTGTCGACCGGGATCTTGGTCTGGTAGATGTTCGGAGCATATTGGGAGACGGAGGCACGCGGCTCGGAGATGCAGGGCAGCATGATCTCGTCCAGGATGTACTCGCGTGCTTCGCGAGTACGGGCGATCGCGCCTTCGATGATGGCACGGGTCAGGCCGTGGACTTTGATATCCATCTGGATCGCGGTGATACCCTTCTTGGTACCGGCGACCTTGAAGTCCATATCGCCGAAGAAGTCCTCAAGGCCCTGGATATCGGTCAGCAGAATGAAATCATCATCCGTCTCACCGGTGACAAGACCGCAGGAGATACCGGCGACCGGAGCCTTGATCGGAACACCGGCGGCCATCAGAGCCAGAGTGCTGGCGCAGATGGAACCCTGAGAGGTGGAACCGTTGGAGCTCAGGACTTCGGAGACCAGACGCATCGCGTACGGGAACTCTTCCTCGCTGGGCAGCACAGGTACCAGAGCACGCTCTGCCAGAGCGCCATGACCGATCTCACGACGGCCGGGACCGCGGGAACTGCGGGTCTCACCGACGGAGAAGGACGGGAAATTATAGTGATGGATATAACGCTTGGACACTTCCAGATCGTCCAGGCCGTCCAGACGCTGCTGATCGGACAGAGCGCCAAGAGTAGCGACCGTAAGGACCTGGGTCTGACCGCGCTTGAACATACCGGAACCATGGGTACGCGGCAGCAGATCGATCTCGGCGGACAGCGGACGGATCTCGGTGAAGGAACGTCCATCGGGGCGCTTTCCGTCTTCTTTGATCATCTTACGGACGGTCTTCTTCTGATACTGATAGATGGCTTCGTCCACGAAAGGCAGGAACTTCTCCTGCTCTTCTTCCGGCATTTCAGCGATGGCGGCCTGGAAATCAGCAGTGACCAGTGCGATATTCGCGTCACGGACCTGCTTCTCATCAGCAAATACCGCTTCTTCCATACGTGCCGGAGGAACGACTTCCTTCAGTTTGTCAAATACATATTCAGGCACCACATGCTCTTCATAGGCATGCTTCTCGCGGCCGACTTCGGCGACGATGCCCTTGATCCATTCGACGATCTTCTGGTTCTGCTCATGGGCAAGGAAGATCGCTTCGATCATTTTCTCTTCCGGGACTTCATTCGCGCCGGCTTCGATCATGACGACCTTTTCCGCGGTGGAAGCGACGGTCAGGTTCAGATCACTGACTTCGCGCTGTGCGGACGTGGGGTTGATGACCAGCTCACCATCGACCAGACCGACGGAAACAGCAGCGATCGGACCGTCGAACGGGATGTCAGAGATGGATACGGCGACGGAGGATCCGACCATGGCCAGGATCTCCGGAGAGCAATCCTGATCGACACACAGAACGGTGTTGACCAACGCTACATCGTTACGATAATCTTTCGGGAACAGCGGACGCATCGGACGATCGATGCAGCGGGCTGTGAGGATGGCATTTTCCGTAGGACGGCCTTCACGCTTGATGAAGCTGCCCGGGATCTTGCCGACGGAATACAGTCTCTCTTCGTAATCAACTGCCAGAGGGAAGAAATCGATACCATCTCTGGGCTTTTCGGACGCGGTGGCGGTGGACAGGACTACCGTATCTCCATAGGACATCCATGCGGCGCCATTGGCCTGCTCTGCGACTTTGCCGATCTCGGCGCGCAGCTTGCGGCCCGCGACTTCCATTTCAAATACTTTTACCATTTTTAACCTTTTCTCCTTAACAACAAACTACCAACATAAGCACACAGCGGCCATCCGCCACGGCTTCTTTGCTGCGCTTTGAATGCGCAAAAAACCAAAAGAAGAGCGAACATAGATTTGTCCGCTCTTGATACCCGAAAATTATCTTCTGATACCCAGTCTGGCGATCAGAGTACGATAGGCCTCGATATCTTTGCTGCGAAGATAGTTCAGCATACCGCGGCGCTGTCCGACCAGCATCAGCATACCACGACGGGAATGATGATCCTTTTTGTGGGTCTTCAGATGCTCGGTAAGGTGATTGATACGCTCGGTCAGAAGCGCGATCTGCACTTCAGGAGAACCGGTGTCACCCTCGGAACGGCCGAATTCCTTGATAATTTCAAGCTTTCTTTCCTTTGTCATTGTAACATTTCCTCCTAAAAATAAATATCCCCCACTGCTAAGAGCCGGTCGGAGACTCCGAGCTCTGAGCATGGGTTCCAATCTGGGTGACAGGAGTCGAACCTGCGGCCTCTAGAACCCCATTCTAGCGCTCTACCAAACTGAGCTACACCCAGACGTTCTGTCCTTGACAGAAGCTTGAATAGTATATCACACCTCGTCTTCCGCTGTCAAGCCTTTTCGTGCATGCTTTTTCTTTTTTCGCGTAAAGATCAAGGTCATGATCAGTATGAACAAAAGTACCGGTACACCAACGACGACACCGAGGACGATCTTGTCCAGGAAGACCGCTTCCGCGGGCACTACCATCTGCTCTTCTGTATCTTCCTCTACACGACGCCCGCGCACCAGCAGGCGGTGTGTATTGACGCCATAGGGCGTGCAGGTGATCAGCGTAACATAGTCCTGCTCCGGATCGATGTCCAGGTCTTCTACTTCCATCGGCAGCACGACCTGGATCTGGTCGACTTCATAGGTCAGCATCCTGCCCAGGACATTGATCATGAACCTGTCGCCCTCTTCCAGCCTGTCGATGTTGGTGAACAATTTGGCGGAGGGCAGCCCTGTATGTCCGGATAACAGCGCATGTGTGCCTTTGCCGCCGACCGGAAGCGATGTCCCCTCCATATGGCCTACCGCGATCTGCAGCACTTCATCACTCGTACTGTGATAGATCGGCAGCGATACGTCGATCTTCGGGATATCGATATAACCCATGATGCCCGTTCCCGTCACATCCAGCACGGTTTTGTATCGTTCCAGTTCTTCTTCCGAGACCTTGAACCGATTGCCCTTTTTGGCCAGCTCCGCGTTATACGCGTGTGCTTCCTCCCACAAACGTTCGATCTCCTCTTGATCCGCATTACTGATCCGCTCTACATAACCGGCGATGGCCCGGGACTGATGCATGGTATTCCACCAGTCACTGAACGTCGGGTACACCAAAAGCCCGACACCCGCAAGCAGGATCAATACCAAAAGCACGGTACCGATCCAACTATGTTTCTTAGATTTCTTTTTAGCCATGTATATGTACTATCTGACTCTCCCCTTGATAGTTTTCAACACGTATATAGTATACTCCGAAATCCTGACAGAATCAAGCAGGCAGGCGATTTTACGCCGCCTGCCCTGTCATTTGCCTTGCCAGCGCCAAACTCTGCTGATATCCAGCCCTGCCTCCGGCCGGTGCCGACTGTTCAAGGATGCAGAACTCCGGTTCTGCCCAAAAGAAATAATTACCCTCGATATCATACCAAGTATAGGGACTGACCGTCTTCGCGATATTGACCAGTGGTTCCCCACCGTTGATATTCCCTACAACGACACGGTACGATGCGCGGTACTGCGGATCGTTATCGAACATGCTTTCCTGCCGGACCTTTGCCGCGACCATCGCCGCATGCTGATAGGGATCGACAGCTGCCAAAGGATCCAGGACACTGCAGATATAGTCCACCTGCTCGTGTGTGAAATTGCCGCTGCAAAGGTTTTTCGTAAGCTTCACCGTATAGTCCACCGGGGTCCTGCCTCCGGTCATGCAGAAACCTGTCTGCATCGGCATCTGAGAGAAATCCAGTCCGATGTTCAGATACCGGTTCTGCGTATACATGACGATGTTCACGAAATGATGCAGCAGCGATCTACTGCTATCCAGCATACCTGCCGCAGCCATCCGCGGATACAGGTACTCGATCAGATAATTGACATGCTGCTGGTTCTGGAGCAAGGGATTCTTATACGGCGGATCTGCTGTATAATCACCATTCCGGTACCATACGTCCCCATTGAAAGCGCCTTCGATCAAGCCCATATGGTTCTTGACTTCGAACACCTGGATCCCATTTTCTGTTACTGCCACGATATCCGCTTCGCTCCAGGCGTTCTGGCCATGATTCTGGATCGGGATCATCAGACTGTTGTAGATCTTGCCGTACACATGCGCCTTGTCCAGTTCTTCTTCTACACGCATGGTCGCGATATACTCACCGTAAAGTCCCGCATCTTGGATGATCTCCACCGGATGGATCCCGGTATTCTTCCACCAGGCCGACTTTGTGAAATGTAATGACCGTTTCAACTTGACGGGGTCGATGATCAGCAGATTGACCGCCAATAATTCACTGAAACCTACCAACGTTTTGAGCAGGGTCGATGGATGGAACACGGAATAGATGATACCGATCATGGACTGGAGCAGGAAATAGTGGCTGTCGATGATCGCGAACCAACAGATCGCCCAAAAGATCAACGCCCTGTTGCGGAACAGGTTCTGCAGGAACGCATCCCCCTCATGCCGCCAGATCCAGCCGCGCGCTGAGAGCTTATACAGCGCCTTGTAGTCTTTGAATGTAAGTTTCTCGTCGTGATGCTTCTCATATCCGACCTTCATTTTGTTTTCCTCCTGTTTGCGTTCTTCACCCTTAAGACGCAGCTGGAAGAAGTCAGGATTTAATTTTCGAAAAGTTTTTTGAAAGGATCAATTTCCCGAATACAGAATGATATTGCGCACCAGTTCACCGGTCTCTCTGTCGACGAGCGCGGCAGCGACCAGTTCCCCGTCATAATAAAATTCGCAGTTGACGAGCCATTGCTCACCCACATCCCAATAGGTCGTATCATTGAAATCGATCCGATCCTCTGTCTCCAGATCCTCCGGGATCTGAAGCTGTGC
Source organism: Clostridiales bacterium (assembly GCA_024689505.1). Classification (GTDB taxonomy): domain Bacteria; phylum Bacillota; class Clostridia; order Lachnospirales; family Bianqueaceae; genus RUG159. The sequence goes on along the minus strand of JAILDJ010000272.1, from coordinate 18,244 downwards.
TTTGATATAGGCGATCATTTCCTCAGGAAAACCATTGGACTGCATTTCTTCCAAAGAAGAAACGATCGGTGTCAGGATGCTGTGATATGCCAAAGACTGATCGACCTTTTCATCGAACTGGATCAGGTACTCGTCCAATCGTTTCACTGCAGCACTGCCCTCCGGCAGGCTATAGAACGTCTGCCCTTCCTGCAAGGAACTGATGGACAGGCCGCCGGACGCCCAGATCTCCAGGGAATGTGCTTCGTCCAGATACTCCCGCAGCAGCGGAACCGCGATCGTACCGTCAAAAGCATAGATCTCAAAGGGGATCCACACTTCCGACCCATCCTCCAGAAGCTGATCCACGGCCAGGATAAGCTCCAGCCGGCCATCATGGTTCACGTCATGCAGCGCATATTGCAGTGCGCGGGACCCATCCTGCACCCCCAACACACGCTGGAACCAGACGTATTCCAGGAATGGGCTCGATCCATTCAGGCCTTCCGAAAGGCATTGCTGACAGCCGTCCAGGATCTGTTGATAAGCGTCTACCCAGGCAGTATCAGATGCAGGTGCTTCCGGTTCTTCAGTTGCAGGTTCAGACTCTTCAGCCGATTCCTCCGGCTCCGATACCTCTGACTCCGATCCTTCTGACACCTCCGGCTCCTTTGGAGGTTCCGGCTCTTCCGGAGGTTCAGGCACCGCTTCCGCTTCCGGTCTGACCAGGGACTCTTCTTCCTGCTCGACCTCTTCCACTTGCATTTCACTGGCCTGTGTCGGTTCTTTCTGCACCTTTCGATTATGATGGATCACGGCCGCGGTGGTCCCTCCGCCGACCAATGTCACGATCACTACGCCCGCCGCGATCTTGGCGGCGATCGCGGTCTTCACAGTAGCGCCAACGGCTGCTTTTGCGGCTGCTCCTGCCGTCTTCGCCGCAATGACACCCACGGTGCCCGTCGTGCCGCTGCCGCCCGCAAGGATCCCTGGCAAAAGGGCCGAAGGCGCATCCACTGTCGCAGCTTCACGCAGCAAGGCGAGGAAGAACGGGAGCGGCGCCATGCTGTACAGCTTCGTACCCTTCTTCTCCAATTCCCTGACCTGCGTCTCGATCTTGCGGCGGCCGTACTGCAGCCGGCTCTTGACCGTGGCCTCAGGGATCCCCAGTTCTGAAGCGATTTCTTTTACAGACAGCTCATCATAATAGAACAGGGAGATGACAGCCCTCTGGTCCTCCGGCAGGGAATCCAGGATCTGCTTGATGAGTCGTGTCGTTTCTTGTCGGTCGATCACCATCTCCGGCATATTTTCCACCCGATCATCTTCGAAATCCAATGTCTCTTCCGAATCCTCCGGGACCATATCGGAAAACATGATCATCTTCTTTTTGCGCAGGAAGTCGATGGCCTTGTTGTGTGCGATCCGTTTGACCCACGGTTCGAACTTACCTGCCTCCTCCAGCTGATCCAAACTGCTGAATGCCTTGATGTACGTATCCTGCAGGATATCCAGGACCGCATCTTCATCCTTGACCATGAACCGAACCGAGTTATAGACGGCGTTGCTGGTGCGGTTGTACAGGTCGGCCAACGCAGCCTGATCACCTGCCATTGCTGCATTCAGCAGATTCCCGTTGATCCTCTGCGGCTGTCCGCAATACGGGCAAAACTCGCTTCCATCTCCGATCGTCGATTTGCAATAATAACATTTCATGGGGTATCGTTCTCTCTTCCCTCTATATCGTAATGACGAATGATAACTTTCAGGATCCGCTGAAACAGTTTCTCTGACGTATCCGGATCCATTTTCTGATACTCCGCCAGTATGCTGAACAGGCGTCTGATGTCTACCTGCTGCAAAGGATCATCCCCTTTCTACTACCCTTATGACGAGAAAAAACTCGTTCAGGATTCAGGGATGAGTAAAATCGTGCAAAATCTTAACTCTAACAGAAGAATAACACAGATTTCTCAGAAAAGATAGGACTGATCAAATCTATATTCGATCATCGTGCGGATCCTGATGGAAAATACCATCTCATTTTTGATTATCCCATCCCTTTGCCCTCTCCTCGTTGACAAGGCCTTCTCTTCTGCTCTATACTTTGAACAAAGCATTCGTCAACTATGTACCAAAAAGAAAAGAGGTTCGTATCATGAATGTCAAGGACAAGATCATCATGATCACCGGTGCCGGCGGCGGACTGGGCAGTGAGATGGCCAGGCTTCTCGCGAAGAATGGCGCCAAAGTGTTCATTCTCGATCTGAATGATGAAGCAGGCCGCGCGGTCGCCGACGAGATCACGGCTGATGGCGGTCAGGCCTGGTATCTCCATGTCGATGTGACAAGCGAGTCCGACTGGAAGACGGCTGTCGACACGGTAAAGGACGTCTGCGGCCGCCTGGACGTGCTGGTCAACAACGCAGGCATCAACATCCGCAAGCCAGTGGAAGAGATGAATATCGACGAGTGGGTGACCATGATGAAGGTCAACACCGGCTCGACGTTCCTCGGCTGTAAATATGCCATTCCGGTAATGCGTGCTCAAGGAGGTGGCGCGATCATCAACACTTCCTCCGTATGCGGCCTGATCGGGCATAAATATACACCGGAAGCCTACACCGCTTCCAAAGGCGCCGTGACCATGCTGACCAAGGCCATCGCTTCCCGCTATGCCAAGGATGGGATCCGGTGCAACTCCATCCACCCCAGCACAGTGGATACTCCATTCGTCCAGGTCCTGTTCCAGGATCCGGCTCGCAAAGCCGAACGGCTGGGCGAAGTCCCTCTGGGCCGTCTGGCTACGGCCGCGGACGTTGCGAACGCTGTACTGTACCTCGCCAGTGAGGAAGCCAGTTTCATCAATGGTGTCGCTCTGCCCATCGACGGCGGCGTAACTTGTTACTAAGGAGGAAATATCATGCCATATTCAGAACAAGAGATCCGCGATCTGAAACGGATCGCGGCGACTCTGCGCAGCAACATGATCCAGATGATCCCACCGGGAAAGGTCGGCCATCTGGGCGGCAGCAGTTCCATCATGGACGTGACCGCTGCTCTGTATTTCAAACACATGCGCGTCTTTGCGGATCCCAAGGATCCGCGCCGCGACCGCTGCGTCTTTTCCAAGGGTCATGCTGTATTAGCGCAGTACGCAGCTTTCGCGGAACTCGGCTATGTCAGCTATGATGATCTGCCGAAGGTCAAGACTCTGGACGGCGCCCTGCAGGGCCATCCGGATATGGATCACACACCCGGCATCGAGGCAGTCACCGGTTCTTTAGGCCAGGGCTTGAGCGTTTCTCTGGGCATGGCTTTCGGGCTGCGCCTGGACGGCAGCGATTCACGTGTCTTCTGTATCGTCGGTGACGGTGAATTGAACGAAGGCCAGATCTGGGAGGCGGCTATGGCCGCTGCTGCCCACAAGGTGGACAACCTGGTCGCCATCGTGGACCGCAACAAAGTCCAGGCGACCGACACCACCGACAAGGTCCTGGTCAATGATCAGATCGCAGATAAATGGGCTGCTTTCGGATGGAACGTGATCGAGATCGATGGCCATGATATGGTCCAGATCCTCGATGCATTGGATGCGGCCAAAGCCTGTAAAGGTAAACCGACAGCCATCATCGCTGATACGATCAAAGGCAAGGGCTTCCCCTTTGCCGAAGGAAAAGCCGCCTATCACAACGCAGCCATGAATGAAGAAGAATACCGTTTGGCACAGGAGCTGGTCGAGAAAATGAAGGAGGAGGCGTAACCATGAGTAACAAGAATATGCGTGTAGGCTACGGTGAAGCGCTCCTCGAACTCGGCCGGGTCAATCCCAAGGTCGTAGCTTTGGAAGCAGATCTCGGCAAAAGTACCATGTCCAACATGTTCGGCGCGGAGTTCCCGGAACGTTACTTCCAGATGGGTATTGCGGAAGCGAACATGATCTCCGCGGCAGCCGGCCTGGCTTTGACGGGCCATATCCCCTTTGCCAGCAGCTTTGCGGTCTTTGCCTCCGGTCGTCCTTATGACCAGATCCGCTCCTCTGTAGCGATCCCTCGCCTGAACGTAAAGATCTGCGGTTCTTCCGCCGGCCTTTCCGATTTTGGCGATGGCAAAACACATCAGTCTGTGGATGATATCGCGCTGATGCGCGTCCTGCCCAACATGACCGTGCTCTCCCCTGCGGACTATTATGAGACCAAGAAGATGATCGCCGCAATGGCCGAGATCCCTGGCCCCTGCTACATCCGTGTGAACCGCAACGACCTGCCGAATGTGACCGCAGAAGGCGATCCCTGGGTCTTTGGAAAAGTCCAGGAAATACGTCCCGGCTCCGACGTCGTCATCTTTGCAACAGGCTTCATGGTATACCAGGCTCTGGAAGCCGCCAAGGCACTGGATGCTGAAGGAATCTCCGTAAAAGTCGTCAACGTCCACACGATCAAACCTTTGGACGCGGAAGGCGTCTGTGCCGCCGCCAAAGGCATGAAACTGGCACTGACCGTTGAGGAAGCCTCCATCATCGGCGGCATGGGTTCCGCCGTCTGTGAAGCTCTCGCAGATGGTCCGGATGACAGCCGGATCCGCGTACACCGCATCGGTATCCAGGATACCTTCGGCACATCCGCACAGAAATATGAAGAATTGCTGGAAGCCTATCATCTTACACCGGAGGATATCGCCTCCGCGATCCGTGATAGAATCAACTAAAGGAGATGCATCATATGAAAATCGGATTTATCGGACTGGGCATCATGGGCCGTCCCATGGCCAAGAATCTGTTGAAAGCCGGCTACGACCTGATCGTTGCCGATAAGTTTGCCGCTGAGGCCGTCGCTGACGTTGCATCCTGCGGTGCACAGGCAGCCGCGAGCAACAAAGAAGTCGGCGCTGCGGCGGATATCCTCATCACCATGGTCCCGAACTCCCCGAATGTAATGGAGGCCCTCTTTGGCGAAGACGGTGCTGCTGCAACTTTAAAGCCCGGCACCATCGTCGTGGACTGCTCCTCCATCAGCCCGATCGCGAGCCGCGAGATCTGTGCCAAGCTTGCGGCACAGGATGTTGAAATGCTGGATGCCCCGGTCTCCGGCGGTGAACCTAAAGCCATCGACGGCACTCTGGCCTTCATGGTCGGCGGCAAGCAGGAAGTCTTCGATCAGTGCAAACCGCTCCTCGAGAAGATGGGTTCGTCTGTGGTCCGCTGTGGTGATATCGGCGCGGGCAACGTAACAAAGCTCTGCAACCAGATCTGCGTCGCCGTCAATATCGCTGCTTTGGCAGAGGCTCTGACCTTAGGCCAGCTGGCCGGTGTCGAACCGGAGAGCATCTTCGAAGCCATTAAGGGCGGTCTCGCCGGCAGCACAGTCATGAATGCCAAGGCCCCGATGATGATGGACCAGAATTTCAAACCCGGATTCCGTATCGATCTGCACATCAAGGATCTAAACAACGTCGTCGATACCGCAAAAGCGGTCGATTCTCCCATCCCGCTGACTCAGTCCACCCTGGAGATGATGAAGATCCTCCATCGCGATGGTGATGGTTCTCTGGACCACAGTGCACTGCTGAAATATTACCAGAAACTGACCGGCGAGATCCTGCACAGATAACATTCGCTTTCAACAAAAGGCCTGCCCCATATAGACAGGCCTTTTTCTGCGTTGAAACTGTTCAAAATTCTCGTTTTTGAAGTGGTTTTTTGCTAAATTCATGCCCTTTGTTTAAATATCCCGAATTATGTATGTATCTTCGCTTCACATTTTTCTGACTTTTCATGCTCTTTTTGAAAAAACGATACAATATGTATGTATTTTCATCTGTAAAACCGCTGAACAGTGCGCAATCGAGGCTTGATTCCACCTTTACAACCCCTAAAAACGGAGTGGATACAGCTTCAATTACATACACATTCCGCGAAATAGAATCAAAAGGCATGAAAATGCTTTACTTTACAAAAATCTACTACATGCATAAATCGATAAAATGCTTCATTAGGCATGAATTTCTAAAATCAAAGAAAAAAGGACTGCAGTTGCAGTCCTCTTTTATATTACTTCAGAAAGAATTTTCTGTACAGCCAGACCACCAGGCAGGCACCAGCGATCGTAAGTACGATCCCGCTGATCCATCCGCCGCCGATGCCCAGCAGATTACCTATGATGCCGCCGACAATACCGCCAATGACGCCCAGGATCACATTCAGCAGTATGCTGCTGGCATTTCCTTTCATGATACGCATCGCGGCATAACCGCAGAGGCCGCCGACTACAAGTTCGACTATGAGCTGAATCAACATGTTGTATGCTCCTTTCTTTGTGTGTGTTTCATAACGATCGGCCAAACAGCCGTGATAAACAAGATCGTGATGGCGTTGTCCGTAAAGGTGCCCCAGTGCAGGCCGAGCAGGTCTTTCAGCGGCGACCCCATCGTCTCGATCATGAAAAACAAGAGCACAGCTCCGACAAGCGCCGCCACGGCAGTCCGTTTTGTCAGGACCGGTTCGAACCGGATCCACGTCTTCTCGATGAAACGACCGATACAGAACGCGATCATCATCCCAACATCACCGAAGCCGTCCTTCATCATCCGCTGTGGATCCACCAACAGCTTTCCGTTCACATAATCCAGCGGATAGGGTTTGTTGACCACGAATATGATCGCGCTGAACCCAAGGATCACGCCGGCGGCAAGGAAATAGTTCTCCTTTTCCGGTTTCTTTTCAAGATACCGAAAAAGCCGGTCCATGGCAAACAATGTGCATCCTCCGATGGTCAATGCCACAAGCACGTCCTGCGGCGTATGGACACCCAGATAATTGCGGGAAAACCCTGTCAGCACTATCATGATGATACAGCAGACGGAGACCCATCGCATCTTTTTCCAGGTGCTGATCGCGAGTCCGCCATAGATCGGTGTGGCCGTCGCGGTATGGCCGCTGGGGAAAGAATAGCCGGTTGCCGTCGTGATAGCATCGCCCGCGGGTACTACCCTGCTGTCGCGGATCCATGGCCGATACACGCAGGCGATCAGTTTCAGCACTGCGTTGAAGGCTACGCACACCGTGTATGATGCCAGGGTGTACAGTCCGCTTCTCTTATGCACGCACCAATAGATGACCGCCGGTACGATGATCAGATAAGTGACCGAAAACAGCGAGATCATCTCCATGAAGCCGGTCAAAGCGTCATGGATCAGATCCCGGAAGCTTTGTAAGACTAAAAGGTATTGGATATCCATAGCTGCTCCTGCACGTTTATTTGACTTGCGGAAATTATAACCCTAAACCTCCGCCGAATGCAAGGAAAATCAGTTGTCAGCCATGAAGATCTATTGTACAATATGATCAAACTGAAATGGAGGTGCGTTACATATGAAAGTGGATCTTAAGGCAAAACCTTTCTACCTGGATGATCAGCAGATCGCCTGGGTAAAAGAAACCATCGAACACATGCCTCTCGATGACAAGATCGGCCAGCTGTTCATGCCCATGGCCGTCATGCCTGCTGATGAGCAGATCGCCTTTTTTGAAAAGATCGGCATCAAGCCCTGCGGCGTACTCTATCGTTCCATGCCCTCGAAGGCGATCCGGGAAACGATCGGCAAGCTTCAGAAGCATTATGATATCCCGCTGCTCATTGCCGGCGACCTGGACCGCGGCTCTTTCAACATGATCAGCGATGGTACCGAATATGGTATGGAGATGCTGGTCGCCGCCGGTGATGACCTGGAAATGGCCTACAAGGGCGGCAAGATCATGGGCGAGGAATGCACCGCCGTCGGCGCGCATTGGAACTTCGGCCCCGTCGTCGATATCGATATGAACCCCTTCAACCCCATCACCAATGTCCGCACTTTCGGTTCGGACCCTGAGAAAGTCAAGGACTTCGCCCTGGCTGCCGCCAGAGGCATGCGCGATGGCGGCATTCTGCCCTGCGCGAAACACTTCCCCGGTGACGGTGTGGATTTCCGTGATCAGCATTTCCTGTCCTCTGTGAATTCTCTTTCCGTGGAAGAATGGGACAAGACCTATGGTATGATCTATCAGGCGCTGATCGATGATGGTATGGAGACCATCATGACGGTCCACATCACCCAGCCTGCCTACACCAAATTCTTCAGTCCCGAGACCGAAGATAAGGATATCCTGCCCGCCAGCCTTTCCAAAGAGCTGAACATCAAACTGCTGCGGGAGAAAATGGGCTTCAACGGCCTTCTGATCACGGATGCGTCCGGCATGTCCGGCTTTACCGACGTGCTGCCGCGCAACATCGCCGTGCCCACTTCCATCGCCAGCGGCGCCGACATCTTCCTCTTCACCCGTGATCTGGAAGAAGACTTCGAGTCCATGAAGGAAGGCGTCAAGAACGGTATTTTGACGGAGGAACGGATCGACGAGGCGCTGGAACGCATCCTCGGCCTCAAAGCCAAGCTTCACCTGCACGAGAAGAAAGCGAACGGCACCATCATCCCGCCGGAAGAGAAACTCGCAATCTTCGGCAAAGAAGAGAATCAGCAATTCGCCGTAGAGACCGCCCGCAAAGGCATCACCCTGGTCAAGGACGTCAACAACATCCTGCCGTTGAATCCCGAGAAGCAAAAGAATCTGTACGTGATCCCGATCGTCGTCGAGCCGAACTATCACAATGCCCGCACCGGCATCTTCGTCCCCCGGTTCGTAAAGGATCTGGAAGAAAAAGGCTTCAACGTGACCTTGTATGACGGTTCCCCAGAGCAGATGCAGCTGATCGGCAAGTCCAAGATCAAAGAATTCAAGAAACAGTACGACGCGATCATCTACTTCATGAATGTGGCGACTTCCAATTCGGATTCCGCCGCCCGCATCTCCTGGCCCGGCACCCGCGTGACCATCACATCCATGATCCACGATGTACCGAATATCATGGTCTCGATCGACAACCCCTATCATCTGATCGATGCTCCTCGCATCTCGACCTTGGTCAACTGCTACTCCTCTTCTCCGCTGGTCGTGGATGAACTGGTCAACAAACTGGTCGGTGAGACACCATTCGAAGGCAAGTCCCCTGTGGATGCTTTCGTGAAGAAATACGTACCTTTTACAGAGTATTGATATGACACGCAGCCAAAAAACAAAAGTGAGACAGCAGCGACTGTCTCACTTTTTTTATGCTCAAGGATCCTTGATCCTCCACAACTTGATTCAATCTTCTCTTGGCATGTGTATGACATGCACGACCATGATCACCCCGGCGATCAAACTCAACAGTTCCGCTGCCGCCCCGGAGAAGAAGATCCCATACATGCCGAAAACCGCGCCGAGCACATACATCATGAGTACGAAGAAAACACCTTTATTCAGGATGGAACAGGCTGTTGCATACCCTGCACGACCTGTGGACTGAAAATAAGTCGTCAGCATCTGATAGATAGCGGAGATCGGTGCCATGCACACACTTGCGATCAATGCGACGCGTCCCACCTGGATGACCTTTTCGTCTTTGATGAATCCCACAAGGATCGTGTCCCGGAAAACGATGCAAAGCAAAGCGATGACGATTCCGATGATCATGGAAACCAAAGCGGTCTTCTTAAGGATCTCCGTGGTCCGTTCATGATCTTGCGCTGCAAAATTGTAGGAGATGGCCGGCTGCATGCCCATGCAGATCCCCATGGCCGCCATGGAACTCAGTTGTCCAACACGGGATGCGATGCTTTGTGCCGCCACGGCGATCTGGTCATAGGATGCCAGCAGATTATTCATCAGGATCCCGGTCACACTCATCAGGATCGTACTTGCCGCAAGAGGAAGGCCCAGCATGAACACTTGTCCTACCAACTTTGCCTGCGGCCTCGCATCTGAGATCTTCAGCGAGAAGGTATTCTTGTTTTTCCAGATGCATGCGAAAATGACGAGCGCGCTGAAGCAATTGCCAATCCCGGTGGCCAGGGCCGCACCTTGCACACCCCAGCGGAAAACCAGGATAAACAGTGGATCCAGGATGATATTGATGAGGCAGCCTGCCAGATTCGCGATGAGGCTTTCCTTCGCTGCTCCCGTGCCGCGGATCAGATTCATGAATATATTCGAAAAAAGCGTGATCGGAGCAAACAGAACGATGATGCGCAGATAGGCTTCCGTTTCCTGCAACGTCAGGCTGTCCGCACCAAGCAGCAAACAGATCTCCTTCATGAATACCAGCATGCCTGCTGCGAAGACCACACCGAACAGGAGCGCACCATAAAAGCAAAATGCAGAGACTCGACGTATTCTATCATGATCCCCTTTCCCCAGCGCCAGAGAGATCACCGTGCATCCACCTGAACCAAACAAGGTTCCCAGTCCGGAGAGGATCGTGAAGATCGGTCCGGCCAGTCCCACTGCCGCGATCTTGTACGCATCCTGCATCTGTCCGATAAAGAACACATCCGCCATATGATACAGGACCGTAACGATCATGATCATGACAGACGGGACACATAACCTAAGCAAAAGTGTCGAATACTTGCCTTCCTTCATAACTTTTTCGTTGCCGTTCATCGCCCTTCTCCTTTACTTTTCTTGATGTTCTGTTTATAATATTATTATAAACCTTTATTTCAGGCTTACAAGCATCATTATTGATAGGAGTGTCGAGTTAATGAACAAATCGAACAATGAGCGTTACCGCGAAACGGAGCAACGTTTGATCGAAGCATTTATCACTTTACTGGAGAAGAAAGATATTTCCCGGATCACCATCCGAGAGTTATGCGAGGCCTGCCAGATCCATCGAAGCAGTTTTTATCTGCATTTTCAGGATATCTACGCTCTTCTCGAAAGGATCGAAGACTATCTCGCACAATATTATGGTCAATTGTTTACCCAGGATATCGACATATCTGCCCGATTCCTGCAGTTCTTCTCATTCATACAAGATCATCGGTCCTTCTACAAAGTCTACTGGAACCATTTTGGGACTCCCAAAGCATTGGAAGCTATGATGCCAGACGATCAAACTGATGGCGCTCCCGCATTCGCCGACAGACTCGGTTTCTCAAATTCCATTGAATTGAACTATCATCGTCTCTTTTTCCGTGCGGGTCTTACGGCGCTGATCGGTCACTGGCTGAGCCGGGACTGTCTGGAAACTCCGGAAGAACTGCAGCAGATCCTGGAGAGAGAGTATAAAGACCGCGCATACTGATATAAAAAAGGAGCAGGATCACTCCTGCTCCTTCAAAAACACTTGTTTTAACGCTATTTGGCTTAGCCGAAATATCTCTTCAGCAGACCTGCAAATGCCTTGCCGTGGCGGGCCTCATCACGAGCCATCTCATGGACGGTGTCATGGATGGCATCCAGATTGAGGGCTTTCGCTCTCTTGGCCAGGTCGGTCTTGCCGGCGGTCGCACCGTTCTCAGCCTCGACACGCATCTCAAGGTTCTTCTTGGTAGAATCGGTCAGGACTTCGCCCAGCAGTTCTGCAAATTTGGCAGCATGCTCAGCTTCTTCAAAAGCAGCGGTCTTCCAATACTCGCCGATCTCCGGATAGCCTTCGCGATACGCGACACGGCTCATGGCCAGATACATACCGACTTCGGAGCACTCGCCGTTGAAATTGGCACGCAGATCCTCGATGATATCTTCAGGAGCACCCTGTGCAACACCAACAACATGCTCTGCCGCCCAAGTCATTTCATCAGACTGCTCGATGAATTTCTCGGCAGGAGCTTTACAAACAGGACATTTTTCTGGAGGCGCATATCCTTCTGCTACATAACCACATACGCTGCAAACAAACTTCTTCATGGTTTGAGTCCTTTCTATAGACACATTTTGATAATAGCTTATCAATGCATATATTATACTTTGTCGGGCATAGGTTTGTCAATGATAACGAATCGTATGAACCAATTTAGGCTTTACTTGATCTGCGGTAAAATGGATCCGAATGACGGTCCTTTGCCATTTGTGTCCATCGATACAATGCTGCGCACTGTTTCCGGATGGATACAAAACTTGAAATCGACTGATTCAGATCCAACGAATGGATCTGAAACAGTGCTTTCGCAGATTTGTATCCATCGATACGTGGTATTACTTTGGATCCTAAGAGAGCATCAAGTCTCTTCGGTGGATACAAATCGTACGATACGGGGTAATAGATCCAATCATTGGACCTAATGTTGAAATTACTGCGTTTATGTCCACTCATTTCTGCCTTACCCACTATTCGAAGTGGACACTATTTTCGTGAAACAGGCATTATGTTCCAAACCCTGGATTTAAATTGAACGATTGAAATAATAATGTCCATTCCGGGTAAAGTTCAATTCCTGCTCATCAAGTCTGTTTCTGACTCGGAGGCAACAAAGAGACCATAGATCATATGCTCCGTCTGCCGGATATCAAATGGTTGGCTCAACGATTCCGATGTGATCAAAAGATGATCCATCGGCAGCCATCCATTACGTACATAGATCCTTAGCTTATTAAGAGCATCGTCAAGATAGTGGTCATCATCCATGATCCCAAAATGCTCATGGATATAGAGCGCTCCGGTTCTTGGATGTCTGATCGTAAAGTCCGGGTAATAGGTATGTCCGCCAACCTCTAAAGCACATTCATACCGGAAAGGAATTTTATATCTTTCATAAATGCTGCAGATCATCCACTCGCTTTTCGATCTGACTTTTACGCCTCCTGCAGAAGTATAGATCTTCTGCTTTGGATACGCAGGATTCGACGGGTAAACTTCATGAGCCCATCGAATCCCTTCATCCAACTCATCTGACAAAAGTTCTCTCATAATGGGATTCTTCAACAAAGTCCTGGTCGAACGGCTTTTATCCTGACGGAGCTCCATCTCCAACAGCGCCAACTTCTGCGTCCATTCCTGCATCTGATACTTTCGATACTTTTTCAGTGCCAGTGCCTTTGCCAGTTTTCGATCTTTTCTATTGATATATGTTCTTTTCCCATTCCGGACACAATATGTTCTGTCTCGGTTTTTATCTCTGATACATATGATCTCCCCCTCCGGCGCGGATTCGATCTCTTGCTGCGCTGAGGCGATCTGTTTCCTTAGTTCTTCAGCCCGCGCCTCCATGGCCTCTCTTTGCATGATTTCTGCCCTCCTTTCGCTTTTTTTGACACGAAAAAACCCGGTGCTCTGTGGCACCGGGCTTTGGGATCAATCTTCGACTTCGACGACCTGTCTCTTGTTGTATGTTCCGCACTTCGGGCATACATGATGCGGCAGGATCAGAGCGCCGCACTTGCTGCACTTCGCCAGGTTCGGCGCAGTAAGCTTGTAGTTCGCCTGTCTCTTATTTCGTCTCGCGCGAGAAGTTCTGTTTTTTGGTCCGATAGCTCCCATTCGTAAACACCTCCTACTCTCAGAATAATGACTATTGTAGCAGACTTTTGAGTGCATCCCAGCGGGGATCCGTGTCGTCCTGCGAACAGCCGCAAGGTCCCTCGTTGAGGTCCTTGCCACAGACGGGGCATAATCCCTGGCAATCCGCACGGCACAGAACCTTCATGGGAATGGCCATACAGATCTCGCTGTTGATCAGATCCGTCAGATCGATGACTTCGTCCTGATAGACTTCGACATCGTCGTCGCCGGATTCATTTTCCTGCCTGTCTGCAATGTATCGCTGTGTGATGTCGCTATGCAGGGGGACATGTGTTGCCTTCGTACAGCGGCTGCAAGCCATCTGCACTGCGCCGTCCAGAGTTCCTTTGAACTCGATGATCCAGCCGCCGATGTGCCGAAGGGAACCTTCGATCGTGATCGGCGTGAGGAATCGGATGCGCTCGCCGCCCAGGATGAGCTGTTCCGGCTCAAGCACTTCGTGCACCGATAAGGACAACCCCGGGTCTTTGATCAGACTTTTGACCTGGTACGTTAGCATACACTTCTCCTTACATTAGACATGCCTTGATATTATAACTATCAAAAAGCCTTTTGTCAACAGGTTTTTTACTTAACAAGGGACGCGGTGTCTCGAGAGACACCGCTCGATATTACTTGAATTATTTCACAAGAGAAGCGGTGTCCGAGAGACATCGCTCAAGATACTCCCGAATTATTTCACAAGAGAAGCGGTGTCTCTTGCGATCATCATTTCCTCGTCGGTCGGGACAAGCAGCGCCGCGACCTTAGAGTCCTCGGTGGTGAAGACCACTTCCTTACCGCGGACGTTGTTTTTCTCATCGTCGACGACCAGGCCGAGGTAACCCAGATAAGAGCAGATCTCCTTGCGGATCTTCGCGTTGTTCTCGCCAAGGCCGGCGGTGAATGCGATGGCATCGATACCATTCATAGCAGCGGCATAAGCGCCGATGTACTTCACGACACGATAGACGAACGCATCGTTCGCGCGCTTCGCAGCAGGATCGCCGGCGGCATACGCGTTCTCGATCTCACGGAAGTCGGAAGAAATGCCGTTGGAGACGCCCAGGATACCGGACTTCTTGTTCAGCACGTTCAGCATACCATCGATGTCCAGACCTTCTTTGTTCATGATGAACTGCAGGATGGCCGGATCCAGATCGCCGGAACGGGTGCCCATGATCAGGCCTTCCAGCGGGGTCAGGCCCATGGAAGTATCGACGGACTCACCATTCTTGACGGCGCAGACGGAAGCACCGTTGCCCAGGTGGCAGACCACGATCTTGAGATCTTCGATCGGCTTGCCCAGGATGGCAGCTACGCGGCCGGATACATAACGATGGCTGGTGCCGTGGAAGCCATAGCGGCGGACCTTGTACTTCTCATAGTATTCATACGGAATGCCATAGGTGTAGGCCTTTTCCGGCATAGTCTGATGGAAAGAAGTATCGAAAACGGCGACCTGCGGGGTCCCGGGCATCAGTTTCTGGCAAGCTGCGATACCGATCAGGTTGGCCGGATTGTGCAGCGGCGCCAAATCGCAGCACTCTTCGATGGCTGCGATGACTTCGTCGTTGATGACGACGGACTGCGCGAACTTTTCACCGCCATGGACGATACGATGACCGACAGCATCGATCTCTTTCATATCGCTGATGACACCATGCTCAGCATCGGTCAGCGCTTCGATGACCATGGAGACAGCCTTGTTGTGATCCGGAATGCTCTCTTCCTTCACAACGGCTTCCTTACCGGCCGGTGTATGCTTCAGACGGCCGTCGATACCGATACGCTCGACCAGGCCTTTTGCCAGGACGGTCTCGGTCTCGATATCGATGAACTGATATTTCAGAGAAGAACTGCCACAGTTGATGACTAAGATTTTCATGTATTATGTCCTCCTGATATTGTGATGGCCTTTATCCCTGTGCCTGTACGGCCGTGATGGCGATGACGCCTACGATATCTTCCCAGGAGCAGCCACGGGACAGATCATTGATCGGAGCGGCGATACCCTGTGTGATAGGTCCATAGGCTTCTGCCTTGGCCAGACGCTGTGCCAGCTTGTAACCGATGTTGCCGGCATCCAGATCCGGGAAGACCAGAACGTTGGCATGACCTGCGACTTCACTGCCCGGTGCTTTGGAAGCGCCGACACTGGGAACGATAGCGGCATCGAGCTGCAGCTCACCGTCCAGTTTGATATCCGGGAACTGCTCTCTAGCAATGGCGACAGCCTCGAGGACCTTGTCGACGTCCGCATGTTTCGCACTGCCCTTGGTGGAATGAGACAGGAACGCAACGATGGCTTCCTTCTCGACCAGCAGTTCGAAAGACTTGGCGGAAGAAGCGCTGATGGCAGCCAGCTCTTCCGGATTCGGATTCTGGACCAAACCGCTGTCGGCAAAGATGAAGACGCCGTCAGCACCATATTCACAATCCGGAACACAGATGACGAAGAACGCGGAGACCAGCTTGGTGCCAGGCGCGGTCTTAATGATCTGCAGAGAAGGTCTGAGGGTGTTGGAAGTAGAATGGCATGCGCCGGAAACGACACCATCCGCATCTCCGCACTTGACCATCATGCAGGCATAGTACATATACTCATTAAGGAGGAGCTCTTCAGCCTGTTCGCGCGTCATCCCTTTGGATTTACGCAGCTCGACCAGCGTATCGATGTACTCTGCGGTCTTGGGGTTGGTCTTCGGGTCCACGATGGTGGCACCGGTGATATCCAGTCCTTCACTGTTCTTCGCTACTTCTTCGGGGCTGCCGATGATGATCAGATCGGCGATACCTTCCTTAAGGGCGGCTTCCGCGGCCTGGAACGTACGACGATCCATAGACTCGGGAAGAACGATGGTCTTTTTGTTCAGCTTAGCGCGCTCTTTGACGCGATCCAGGAATAAACTCATGGCATATATCTCCTTTTCC
The DNA here is from genome assembly GCA_024689505.1 of Clostridiales bacterium. Classification (GTDB taxonomy): domain Bacteria; phylum Bacillota; class Clostridia; order Lachnospirales; family Bianqueaceae; genus RUG159. The sequence goes on along the minus strand of JAILDJ010000272.1, from coordinate 1,973 downwards.
TTTAAAAATTGATAGGCTTAACCTTATTCATTATACCTGTGCGCAGGGGAAAAATCAACAGGTAAATCGCGGATTGCAAAGGTTTTCCCGTTATGATACAATGCTGGTAACGACACGTACGAGGAGGCCTGTGCTATGGCAAAAGACGAGATCTATACCATTCCTGTCAATGATGGATTCAACGAGGATTGTGAATGTGCTTTCTGTGCCATGCAGCAGAAACTGGAGCAGGATATGCTGGACTTCGTCCTCTCTCCCTCCTACATGGAAGAGGACGTCCGGGGCGAAACGAATGCCAAAGGCTTCTGCCGCACGCATATGGAACAGCTGTACCGCCGGGAAAACTCCCTTGGCGTCGCTTTGATCATGCAGTCCCAGTTCGACCACCAACGCAAATACGTCATGGAACTGGCCAAGGGCGGCGCACCTGCAAAAAAAGGCGGCCTGTTCGGCAAGAAACAGACTGAGGCCGATCCCATCCAGACCTATATCGACAACCAGCCGCACACTTGCTATATCTGCGACCGGACCCAGGATACATTGCAGCGATATCTTGGCGCATTCTTCATCCTTTGGAAGAAAGATGCTTCCTTCCGCGAGAAAGTACTGAACAGCAAGGCGTTCTGCCTGGTGCATTTCCTACAGCTCATCAAAGCGGCGGACGAGCACCTCTCCGCCAAAGATGCCGCAGCTTTCAAAGAGCAGATCATTGCCCTGCAGCAGAAGAACGATGAACGCATCGCCGAGGATATCAACTGGTTCACACTGAAATTCGATTACCGCTATCAGAAAGAGCCCTGGAAGAACAGCAAAGACGCTGTGCCGAGGACCATACAGAAGGTAAACGGACAGATCGTGACAAAATAAGTCCTGAGGAAAGACCTCAGGACTTTTTTATGTTTATTTATAATACTTTTCGATGCCTCCATAGCCCATGATCAGTTTGCCCCGGCGGGTCTTTTCAATGAAGCTGTTCAGTCTCTTCCGGTATTCCTCAGGGCGGTTTTTCGCTGCTTCGATATAGGCGATCCGGATGCGTTTGTACGGCTCAGAGAACTTTTGATAATTCGCCCAGACCGTCTCATCGCCCTTAAGTTCCTCAAGGATGTCTTCCGGAAAGACGAACGGTGCCTGAATGATCGGCAGCACGCTTTCTCTGATCTTTGGATGGATCATTCCATGCGCGTCCAACCAGATCAGTCGTTCTATGTTCGGCTGAGAGTATGCGCTGCCTGCCTTTCGCGGTGTAAATCGTCTGATGCAATGCGTTTCATCCAGATGCTTGTTGGTGCTGTCGATCCAGCCGAAGCAAAGGGCTTCTTCCACTGCATCGTTATAAGAAAGGCTCTTTTCTCCGGAACCTTTCATCGGAAACACGAGCCATATCTCCGAGACTGTCTCAAAATGCGCGGAAAGGTACTGCCTCCACTCATTCCTGTCGCTTGTATAATAGATCTCCATATTTACAAATTAAAGATGCCGCCTTCCAGAGCGCTCCTGGCTGCCAGTATGTATTTGCTGGTGTCCAAAGGATCTACACTGGTGCGTGTGCGTGTTTCATGCACGTCGATCGGTGCATCCTGATATCCATGCAGACGCATGGTCATATCCGCACGTCCGCCGCTCAGAGATCTGAGCTGCTCACTATAGTCCAGACAGGAGGCCGCCGGTACGAAGGCCTGCAGCACGGTCCGCTTTCCTTCGACGTGTGTATCCACGACTTCGCCGCGCATGGCGACCACATCGCTCATCACACGGCCCACATGCTCTTCCGGCAGATAAAACGTGATCTCCATCACAGGTTCCAATAACCGGCTGCCGCCCTTCTCCAGGCCATCCTGGATGGCCCAGGGCGTCGCAACGATGAAATCCAGAGGATGGGTATGGATGTGATGATATCCTCCGTCGATCAAAGTGATCTTCAGGTCCGTGACTTCCCAGCCCAGCCGTCCTTGCTTCAAAGCGATGGGCAG
>JAILDJ010000269.1 GCA_024689505.1 Clostridiales bacterium | reverse complement strand
GCCTTGTTGCCGGGGGTGGGGTTGACCTGAGACAGGCCTTTTCCGCCGCGGATCGTGCAGTCTTCATTAAAGAAGTCACCGATATCCATCAGTTTCATGCCGACCTCGTAAGACGACGCGTTTTCGGGGTAGCCGCCTCTGCCGCAGATCTCAACAATCGTACCGCCGATCGCTTCGTGCATGTCCAGCGCAACACCGACGATGGGGTTGGCAGACAGTCCGCTGGTCCAGTCAGAACCACCGTTATAGCCGCTCAGGGTGAGCCCGCTCAGTGGGCAGGGCACCCGCTTCTGGGCATCCGCTTCGGCTTTCATCTTTTTAACTGCCTCGATCCCCTTCCGGATCGCTTCCGTCGCGCCGCCGTCATCCTGCATGGAGATGTTGACAACCGGACGGCCGGTGGCTTCGATCGCGGCTTTGATCTCGTTGGGATCCGTCTGCTGGCAGCCGAGGGAGAGCAGGACCGCACCGTAGGTGTTCGGATGCGTTCCGGCGCTGATGAACCCTCTCTTGCTGCGTTCGAATCTTGCGGGGAATTCACCGCACACGGCATCTACGAACGTGGCGGGAACGTCGCACGCTTCCGAGATCCTCTGGGCAGCGTTATTGGAACACTGCACCAGGGAGATCACGACCACGTGGTTGCGGACACCGAACGATCCGTCCTTGCGGGGATAACCAAGGATCGTTTCCGGTAGACCGAGTTCTTCCTTGGCGTACTGCATGACGCGGGAATAATCAATGTCATCTTTGCCCATCGAGCGGTAGAAAGCCCGCTTCTCCCGGTTGATCTCCTCGAAATCGTCGTACACGTTGTGCTCATGTACCCAATCGCCTTTGCTGATATCAGCCGTGGCGACACCGATGTGGACGCCGTATTTGATGATCTCATCGCCCTTTTTGATATCGCAGCGGGCAATTTTGTGTCCCTCTTTGATAAAAGCATTTGCGGTAATGATCTCGTCCGCGACCTTCGTCTGCTCCCCGGCCTGGATCGGTTCGACGGCTACCGCGACGTTGTCCTGCTGTTCGATCAGCATTGACCTTTTGTAATCACCCATGGTATCTCCTCTTTACTCTTAAAAACCGTTGATCTCTTTTACGTAATGACATTTCACGAAATGGTCTTTCGTTACCTCTTCCAATACCGGTTCCGTATTGAAGCAATTCTCCTTCGCGTACGGACATCTTGCGGCAAAGCGGCAGGACTTTCCGACGTTGATCGGTGAAGTGATCTCTCCTTTCAGAATGATCTGATTATCCGGAGCATTGTACTTCGGCACCGGGATAGCGGAAATCAATGCCTTCGTATAGGGGTGATACTGATGACGGAAGATTTCATTGGATTCCGCTTTTTCGACCATCTGCCCCAAATACATGACAGTGATGTCGTCAGAGATGTGTTTGACGACGGACAGGTTGTGTGTGATGAACAGATAAGTAAGGCCTCTGTCCTTCTGCAGCTCCATCAGCAGGTTCAGGACCTGCGCCTGGATCGATACGTCCAGCGCGGAAACAGGTTCGTCACAGACGACGAGTTTCGGATCCAGGATCAGAGCACGCGCGATGCCGATACGCTGTCTGCGGCCGCCGTCCAGTTCATGCGGATACAGATTGTAGGTACGGTCTGCCAGGCCGACGATATCCATCATCTCCCGGACTTTCTTTTCCGATTCCTCCTTGGACTTTGTCAGCTTATAATTCTTCAGAGGCTCCGCGATGATATTGCCGACCGTCATACGGGGATTGAGGGATGCGTAGGGATCCTGGAAGATGATCTGCATATCCTTCCGGAGCGCATGCAGCTTCTGTGCGTTCACTTCGGAGATATCTTCCCCGTTGAACAGGATCTTTCCGCTGGTCCGTTCATGCAGATGGAGGATCACCCGGCCCAGCGTGGACTTGCCGCAGCCGGATTCGCCGACGATGCCCAGGGTCTTTCCTTCTTCCACAGAAAACGTGACCCCGTCCACAGCGTGCAGGAGGCCGTTTTTCGTGTTGAAATATTTTGTTAATTCCTCAACTCTTAAAATTTCAGCCATTGCTATGCCTCCCTGTCAAATTCACCCACATGGATGCACCTGACGGAATGTGTATCAGACAAGGCGGTCATTTCCACCTCGTTCTCGCAGCATTCCGGCGTGCAGTATGGGCAGCGGGGATTGAATTTGCAGCCCTTCGGAAGATTGGAAGGATCGGGGACGAGCCCTTTGATCACCTTCAGTTCCGAGGTCTCATGCTCAATATCGGGCAGTGAGTTGAACAGCCCGATCGTGTAAGGATGCTGTTTGTTCGTGTAGATATCCTTTAAGGTGCCGGATTCTATGATCTGGCCGGCATATACGACGGCTACCTTGTTGCAGATCTTGGCGACAACGCCCAGATCGTGCGTGATCAGGATCATGGACGTCTGATATTGCGTCCTCAGAGCCTTCATCAACTGCAGGACCTGCGCCTGGATGGTGACGTCCAGCGCCGTCGTCGGTTCGTCGGCGATGAGCAGTTCCGGGCTGCAGGCCAGCGCAATCGCGATGATGACGCGCTGCTTCATTCCTCCGGAAAACTGGTGGGGATAATCGTCATACCGTTCCTTTGGAATGCCCACCTGCTCCAGCATCTCTTCCGCGCGGCTTCTCGCTTCGGCCTTGGAGACATTGTTATGGAGCAGGACGACTTCCCGGATCTGATCGCCCACCGGCATGACCGGGTTCAAAGAAGTCATGGGATCCTGGAAGATCATGGAGATCTTTCCGCCGCGGATCTCGCGCATCTTCTTTTCCGGATACTCCAGAAGGTTCTCACCCTCGAATTCGATCGTTCCGGAGGTGATCTCCCCCGGCGGGTCGGGGACGAGCCCCATGATGCCCAGAGCCGTCGTAGTCTTGCCGGCACCGGTCTCGCCTACCAAGCCGATGCTTTCGCCCTTATCCAGCGAGAAGGAGATGCCGTTGACAGCCAGGACCGTTTCCTCTTCTGTTACATAGCGGATGCTGAGATCCTTGATATCGAGTATTTTTTCAGACATGCCGGACCTCCTTACTTCTTCAGACGCGGGTCTAAGCTGTCGCGAAGACCATCACCTACAACGTTCAGCGCATATACGACGACCATGATCGCAAGGCCCGGGATGACTGTCAGCCACCAGCACTGACGGATATATTTGCGTCCGGCAGAGAGCATGGCGCCCCACTCCGGTTTCGGAGCCTGGATGCCGAAGCCCAGGAAGCTGAGGGCGGATGCGGAGATGATCGCCCTGGCCATGGACAAGGTCGCCTGAACGATCAGGGGAGCCAGCGAATTCGGGATGATGTGTCTGACGATGACGTTGAAGTCGCTTCCGCCGATCGCCCTGGCGGCTTCTACGTATTCCTGGCCGCGCGTGCTCAGAACGGATGCCCGTACGACTCTTGCGAACTGAGGCGTCGAGGACAGGCCGACTGCCAGCATCAGATTGAACAGGCTGGAGCCCAGCGCCGCCACGATGCACATGGCGAGAAGCATCTGCGGGATCGCCATGAACAGATCCATGGTGCGCATGATGATATTGTCCAGTTTTGGATAAAACGCCGCCAACACGCCCAGAATACCGCCGGCGATGATGGATATCGTGACAGCCAGGAAACCGATCATCAGCGAATAACGGCTTCCGTGGATGATCCTGCTGAGAACGTCCCGTCCCAGATTGTCCGTACCGAAGGGATATTCACGGCAAGGAGCGATCTTCGTGTGCGCCGCGTCCTGGTCATCGTAGCCATAGGGGGCGATCATAGGCGCAAACACGGCGATGATAATGAAAATGCATAATACGATCAAGCCGATCACAGCATTGCGGTTCTTTTTGAACTGATGCCAAACTTCTCCGACCATGGAGTGATGCTGATTCTTATCTCTGGTCTTCTTAGCCATTGGAGACCTCCGCGGCCTTCGCCAGTTTCTTCGGGTTCAGTTTGACGCCCGCACTCTCGTACATCGTTTTCATGCGGGGGTCAATGAATGTATAGATGATGTCTACGATCAAATTGAGGATGGCAGACACGAAAGCGATCAGGATCACGCAGCCCTGAACGGCGGCATAGTCTCTGGCGGTCATGGAGTCCACCAGATATCTTCCGACGCCGGAGATGCTGAAAATCACTTCGGTCACGATGGAGCCCGCCAGCAGAGCGGACAGCTGCAGACCGATGACGGTGATGATCGGGATCATGGCGTTATGCAGAGCGTGGCGGATCACGATGGTCGAAAACTTCTGCCCCTTCGCCTTTGCCGTACGGATATAATCCTGCCGCATGACTTCCAGCATCGAACTGCGTGTTGTCCGCATGATCGTTGCGGAGGAGTTGACCCCCAGAGCGACGACAGGCATGATCATCTGCTGCCATGTCCCGTAACCGGAGGGCGGCAGCCAGTTCAAAATGACGGAGAACAAGAGGATCAGCATCAACCCCTGCCAGAACATCGGCATCGAGATGCCGAACAACGCGACGCCCGTCGAGAGCGTATCCCAAATACTGTTCTGATACAAAGCAGAGATGATGCCGAAAAATATTCCCAGAATGATACCCAGAATGATCGCGTACGCCGAGATGTGCAGCGTCACTTTGAATTTCGTGACCAATTCATTGATGACTGGGGTCCTGGTTTTATAGGATTTTCCCAGATCGCCCTTGCAAAGACCCGTTACAAGACGGACCAAACGATCAAAATAGGTGCCGTCGAGTCCCATATCCTTGTTGAATGCCTCGATCGCTTCGGGAGACGCATTATCTCCCAACGCCTGCAGAGCCGGATCTCCGGGAGAAAAGTACAGGATCGTAAAGACGATGATCGCGACACCAAAGAGGACCGGGATAATCCACAGCAGCCTTTTGATGATGAACTTTAACATAATATCCTCCGATCTGGGGCACAGAATAAGGCCCGCAGAGGGTATAGAAACGGGGAGGAAGACGGAGATCATAGGTGTTTCCGTGATTCCTCCCCGTTCTCGTTTACTTATCGATCAGAATGCTATATGAGACAGGATGCACACTTTAGAAATGTACATACTTCAGCAGCGGGGACTGATAGGCGCCGTTTACGAAGCCTTCCAGACCGTTGACATAGCAGTGTACGTCTTCCTGCTGATAGATAGGAATGATCGCTACGTCTTCCAGAGCCTTGAGCTGGACCTTGGCGTTCAGCTCGCTTCTCTTCGCGGGATCACCCTCTCTTGCAGCGTCTTCGATCAGCTGGTCCATTTCAGGATCGCTGTATCCCATGATGTTGCGGTTGGTGTTGTCC
>JAILDJ010000268.1 GCA_024689505.1 Clostridiales bacterium | reverse complement strand
CTATGTACTTCTTCTGCCTCAAACAGGTGATACATGGGACCGAGAAGCATCGTCATATCGAACGTGTCATCCCCGAAACGGCTGAGGTCCGTCGCATCTCCCTGGTAAGCCTTGAGATTCTCCAGGCTCTTGCTGTTCGCTTTCAGGACTTCAAGATTGCTTTCGATCAGCTCAACAGAAGTCACATCCATACCTTCTTTTGCGAGGGCGATGGAATACCTGCCGGTCCCGGCGCCGACTTCCAGGACCTTCGCGTTTTCAGGAGCATATCGATGGATGTAGGTCATCGTCGTACGGAATTCCAATTGACCATGACGGGTTCTGTGCAGGCGGCTGTCTTCATCGACCTGGTCGTAAAAACTGCCGATGATCTCTTTTCTTGTACGCATAGGTATCTACTCCGTTATTTTATATGTTCTTATGATATCCAGGATATCGGTTTGATACACATTGCTGTCCAACACATCTCCGTTGGCTGAGAAAGACAGGGACCGGATGTCCCGCGGGTCCTCTTCATAAGGAGATGAAGCAGTAGTATTCTCATCAAAGTATTCTTTGAGGTATTTCAAGGCATTGCCACTGGGGAAGATCACGTTGCCCTGCCCCACAGGGATATGCAAAGGCGTAAAGGCTTCAATGACTTCTCTTGTCCGGATATTATAGGGGTTCTGATCTTCACGGCTGACAAGCCACGCCGGACTCAGCTCGATGGGGATCCTGGACCGCAAAGCACATTCCGCGAAATCAAGGACCGGTTCCAGCGGGATGGTCTCCTGGTGGAAAGCATCCACCGATAACAGCAGATCATTGACCCCGCACGCAGCCAGTCTTTGGACCACCGCTTCGATCCTCTCATGCTGCTTTGAAATATACCCATTGGTGATCACCTGCCGTCTGGGGATCCCCATGTCTGTTCCGGCTTTATGGATCGCAAAGACCACGTCCGGAAACAGCAGCGGTTCCCCGCCGAAGGTCATCAGTGTCTCGATCTTGTAATGCTTGCATATACTTTGGATCGCTCGTACAGCGGCATCCGCGTCGATATGTTCCGTCGTATGGACAGGATCCCCGTTCTGGCAATGCTTGCATCTTCCGGTACATGCCAACGTCACGACGAATTCGATCCTGTTCAGGTTTTTCAGATATTCATTCATAGTGCTTTTCTTGGACAATTCTTCACACACTCCATACACAAGATACATTCTGTACCATTTTCTCTTTTTCTTGAATGATCGGTCACGTCCACGTCCATCGGACAGACACGTTTGCACTTGCCGCAGTTGATACATTTGTCTTTGTCGCATTGGACGCGGAGCATCGCGAAATAACTCATGGGCTTTAAGAACACCGTGATCGGGCAGATATATTTGCAGAATGCCCGGTTATCTTTGAAAGCAAAGGCCAGGGCGATGCCAACTGCATAGTACAGGACATTGCCGATGATGAAGGCCCAGAACATGATCCGCTCTATGTTTCCGACCTTGGCCAGGAACAGTGCTGCAACGAATACCACTGATGCAGCAAAAGTGGTATATCGGATCCAGCCGATCTTTTTCCGTGGCTGCATCGGGACTTTATAAGGCAGAAAATCAAGGGCCATGGCCGTCCAGCAGGCATATCCGCACCATCCACGGCCAAACAGCAGCGGACCGAAGATCTTTGCGACCGCGTAATGGATCGTTGCCGCTTCGAATACACCTGTGAAAAGATAATACCAAAAGCCTTCGATCTGCATGTTTTCACGGCTGATGATCCCCAGGTATATGAGCATATACAAGCCGACCATAAGCTGCACGATGCGCCTGGCATACTTATGCTGCCTGATGAACAAAAATGTTCCCAGCGCAAGCGAAAGCCCTATATAACTGAAATTGAACAGATAGAAGATATTGTTCTTTGTCAGCCAAAGTGTCACTGCTATGGTCTCAAACACGGCCAGCATCAGGATCGGGACGGAATATTTGCGAAGTCGTTTCATTTGGTCACTCTTCACTCAAAGGATAAAACAGACAATAAGACCTGCCAATGCACAGACGACCAGCGCCAGACTCTCACCAATGAAGAATCCCTTGGTATGGAACCAATAATCATGATAATCACTGACCATATCTTCAGTACCTCGGAATACGAAATGCGGGTCATGGCAGAACCACAGAATGTCCAGCACGACCAGATCCCAAAGGTTCACGATCGTCCACAATAAGAAACCGTATCCAAAAGCTTTCAGGAAGGTCGTATATCCATTTACATACCGCAGGATCAGACTCAAAATGATGACGAACAGAACAGAAGCACACAGTTTCGCTGCCACTTTGTTCTTCTGTGTGGGGATCTGATCCTTATACGTATCCAACGATCTGACTCTCTCCTGGATCTTTGGCGGATAGTTATACAGCGTTTTGATCGGTTCCCGAGACATGAAATACACCATCAGAGTAAATACCGCACACAATACGATACTTTCGATCGCAAGAATCATTTCTATTTCTCCCCTTCACCTGTATTTATAGTTTCTGTACTTAAAACAGCCCTTTATTGTATTTGATCATCGCATAGATAATCAGTGCAAAACCAACAATGAAGCCAGCGATCAAGACAACGGTCCCTACTGTTTCTATTGCGGGATCAGTCCTCTTCTCCGCCACGTACTGGAAACAGGCCTTGCCTATCACGGCACAGCCAACCATGATCGTTCCCAAACCCACTTTTTTCCCAAAGGGGATCTTATCCTCTTCGCTGACTCTTTGGCGATGATACCGATGCAGGGTCGATATATTCCCCTTCATATTCATCACGCCAAGAATGATGATAACGATTCCGATGATCACGGGCATCAAAACTTCATTCATACCAAAACCTCTCAATCCCTCATGATTTCAATAAAAGTACGCCATGCGCCATCTTCAAAGCGTCATTTCAAGCCGTGGGGCCAGGGTTTCTTGATGTCATAAGCCTTCAGACTGATCTCCACATCCGGTCCGCAGATGACTTCTTCCAACTGGTCACAGCCGCCGAAGGCCCATGATTCGATCTTCCGCATGCCCATGCCGCAGATGACCCGTTTCAGATTCTTGCAGCCTTTGAACGCAAACGGCGCTATACTGGTCACCCCGTCCGGCAGGCAGATCTCCTCGAAGCCACTATAAGCAAAGGCATAAGGCCACATCGATGTCATCGATGCCGGCAGGCGGATCGATCTCAGGTTGTCACAACCCTCAAACATGAATTCCCCGATATCCGTGATCCCATCGGGCAGCTCGATCGAAGTGATCTCCGGATGGCCTAAAAACAACCGGTCGAACAGGACCGTGACCGGCAGGCCTGCATAGGTCTCCGGTACGATCACATGTGCTTCGTCTCCCGTGTATTTCATCGCGGCATAATGGCCGGAATCGATCATTTTGAAATCAAAATCCTGCATAAGCTTTCTTCCCCATAGATTTCAAACTAACTTGAAAGATGTTTGGATATGATTATACCAAGCATTCATCGAATACACAACAAGAAAACCTCCTTTGCCTTTCTTTGACAAAAGAGGTTTTTGACATAAGCAACTGCGCAGCGATCAGCGTTTTTTGTACAGCACCAGTTCCGGATCCTCGCCGCCCGCCTTGTACGTGCAGATCAGGATGAAATCCATATTGGCCAGGATTCCGAAACAACGATCCCCGCCAAACTCGGATTCCAACTGGTTTCCAAGATATGTCGTGCCATCATCCAGAAATTGAACATTCGCTCCGGATGGGAGCCTGTAAGCAAGGTTGACGTATTTGCCCACCAGCGCGTTCAATGCTTTGACTTCAGGAAGCCCCTCGATATGGAGATCGTTGATCTCCTGGATAAGCTGCTTCTTGAACGCCTCGAATTGTCCGTCATCGCTGAGTTCTTCGTATCTTTTCCAGTAGTCCAGTTTGGGCAGTTCCTGCTTCAAGTATATGCGGGCTTGATCTTCGGGCACACCTTCTTTTGCCATCTGCTGCACACAGACATCGATCAATTCATCCAGATCACTGTATGCGTACGTTCCGTCGATATAGCACCACTGGCAATACTCTTCATTGATCGAACCATCCCCGTTCCTGCCGAGGATCGAGTCATCCATCGGCATCCCGCAGCACTGGCAGATCAATTGATGCGGCGATCCCAGCAATGTATTGATCGATACATTGAAGACCCCGGACAGTAATTTCAATGTTTCCGTGTTCGGTACTGTCTCGCCGTTCTCCCAACGTGAGACCGCCTGCCTGGTCACGAATACTTTTTCAGCCAACTCATCCTGGGACAACCCGCTGCGGGTCCTAAGTTCATATATGACATCCTTCGTATCCATATCGGCACCTCCTTGTAACTGATTATACTGACAGAGCTTTCAGAAGGCAAGCAACCCGCTGTTGCCCATGCTTCATTTCATGCTTAGGAATCAATCTCAAATAAACAGCATATAACAGTTGACAACAGTTCTATACTGTTATATACTGTTTTCATGGAGGACGATCCTATGCGCATAATTCTAAACAATGCTTCTATGGTACCCATCTATGAGCAGCTGATGGATCAGGTGAAAAACGCGATCATAAGCGGAGGACTCGCGGAGAACGAAGCTCTTCCCTCCGTCCGATCCCTTTCCGGTGAACTGCGGATCAGTGCACTGACGGTCAAAAAGGCCTATGACCGTCTGGAAGAAGAAGGGTTCGTCGTGACCGTACATGGAAAAGGTACCTACGTTGCCGCGACTGACAAGCAACTTGCCTTGGAAGCTCGAAAAAAGACTGTGGAAGACGATTTCGCTGCCGCCATCCAGAAGGCAAGCGCTGTCGGTTTCACTAAAGATGATATTCTTGAGATCGTAGAGATCTTATTGGAGGACTACTGATGGTCAAAGTTGATGATCTTGTAAAAAACTACGGTGATTTCCACCTCAACGTCTCTTTGGAGATCCCTGACGGGACTGTTACCGGCATTGTTGGAAAGAATGGCGCCGGCAAAAGCACCACCATCAAAGCGATCCTTGGTTTGATCAAGCCTGATGGAGGAGCTGTTACGATCCATGGCAAGGAAGCTTCTGGACTCACCGGAGCAGAAAAAGCTTCCATCGGCGTCGCACTGTCTGATTCAGGTTTCAGTTCCTATCTTTGTGTAGAAGACGTGATCCGCATCCTAAGAAAAATGTATCCCAATTTCGATGAAGCCTTTTTCCGAAGCAATTGTACTTCGCAAGGACTTCCTCTCAATAAGCAGATCAAGGACTTCTCTACCGGTATGCGCGCGAAACTGCGTGTACTCGTTGCCATCAGCCATAAGGCGGATCTGCTCATCATGGATGAACCCACCGCCGGACTCGACATCGAGGCGAGGAACGATATCCTGGATCTGCTGCGGCAGTATCTGACGGATAATGACAAACGCTCCATTCTGCTGACTTCTCATATATCTTCCGATCTTGAGAGTTTGTGTGATGACATCTACCTGATCCACGATGGAAAGATCGTACTTCACGAAGACACAGATACGATCCTGAGTGATTACGCGATCCTGAAGGTCAATGAAGATGACTACGAAAAGCTGGATAAAACCTATCTTCTCAGCACGAAAAAAGATCACTTCGGCTACATATGCTTTACAAATGAAAAGCAGTTTTATGCGGAAAACTATCCGGGCATCGTCATTGAGAACGGCAGCATAGACGATCTGATATTAATGATGACAGGAGGCAGATAATATGCTTGGTCTTATAGAAAAAGATCTGCGGCTCACGCTTGTCAGAAAACAGACTCTTTTGATCTTCATCGTTGTGGCGTTGGTCATGGGGATGTCGATGGACGGAACTTTTGTCATTGGGTATCTTACGATGCTTGCCACGATCCTGGCCATCGGAACCATCAGCTATGACGAATTCGATAATGGCTTTGCCTTTTTGATGACACTGCCCTTCGCCAGAAAAACGTACGTTCAGGAAAAATATGTGTTTTCATTGCTCATGTCCATCGCAGCCTGGTGCATCGGCGTCGTACTCTACTGCATCTTAGGTCTGATTCGCGACAACGCCGTGGCCTTGATGGACGAACTGCCTATGTTGATCGCCTTGATCCCCGTTCTGTATCTGACCTCGGCGATCATGATCCCTCTGCAGTTGAAATACGGTTCGGAGAAAAGCAGGATCGTGCTCTTTATCTTATTCGGCATCATCGCCGTCCTGATCTTTGCAGGCAAACATGCTTTTGGCGGTACGAATATCCTGACAGAGCTGGTAAAAACACTGGATGGAATGTCCCCCATGATCGTCCTTCTTGCCCTCACCGGTATATGTGTGCTGGCTGCTTATATCTCATATCTGTGCAGTGTGCGGATCATGGAAAACAAAGAATTCTGATATATTGAAAATCTCATTGAAAAAAACCTCTTGCGTTTGTATGACTCAAGAGGTTTTGTCGTTATCATACTTTTCTGACATAGATCAGAAGGAAATTCAGAATGTCATATAGTCCTCTATCTAAAAACGACTTATCACGTACGCCATATTCATGCCCCGATCCGTCTCATTTGCAATAAACAGCGAGGTCAAAGCATAACCGCATCCCAGATCCAACGTGCGGTCAAAGCAAACGCCTTCGGGCTTTCTACGGATCAATTCATCAAGCAGCCTGAAAGAGTTCGGCCCCATCAGATATTCTTTTGTGAAATATTGCTTATACTTTTCTATATGACTCATACGCTCCTCCACATACTCAAATTTGTAATTGTCTGCCTCAGGCATAATTAGCATGCAAATTAGAGGTTACTATCATGATGATAATAAACACGATCGTGGATCCTATTGTGCTGATCCACTGTATTGTTCTGATTTTGCTGCTGCGAACTCCAAACAGAAACAGAACACTGGTTATAATACTGACAGCAGCAAGAACGATCTGCAGATATACCAGGAATGACTGATCAGAAATGTTTAGCCTTGTGATCGGGCTGCGATGCCATTCTCGAACCTCCCCGGTCGGCATCATTGCCCGGTCCGTATAGATGTTCGTATTCAGAACAACAAAATACGTTATATTTATGATGATGGAAAGAATCGTCATCATCATCTGTCATCAGCTCCTTCTACGCCAGGTGCTATTTCATTTTTGTTTTTGGCTTTACAAACGGGAATTTGTTAAATTGATATCCACCAGCACACACCATATTTATCAATAATGGTGGCACAACATTTACTCCATGGGAGTTCTCCGATAGGTTCGATAATTACACCCCCATCGCTCAAAACTTGAAAAGCATTATAAACAGCT
>JAILDJ010000264.1 GCA_024689505.1 Clostridiales bacterium | reverse complement strand
CCGGCTCACATGGCCCGCCTGCATCGCCTGTTCCACGAGTCCGCCAAGCGCATCGATGCCAGCGGCCAAAAGGTCCTGCAGGAAAGGTCCGATCAGGAAAAACGTCAGGAAGAAGACCAGTCCCATGATCAGGATGAAGGTCGGAATGGCCGTGTGGCGGCCGGTCAGGATGCGGTCGATCCTCTGGCTGCGCAGATGCTCCTTGCTTTCATGCGGATGCACGACGCAGGCCTCGGAGACCTTCTGGATGTAGGCATAGCGCATATCCGCCAGGGCTGCACTGTGGTCCAGGCCACGCTCCTTTTCCATCTGGAGGATGATATGCTCCAGCATCTCCTGCTCGTTCTGGTCCAGATCCAGCTGCTTGGCGATCAGTTCGTCGCCTTCGATCAATTTACTGGCGGAGAAACGTACCGGCAGACCGGTGCGTTCCGCATGGTCCTCGATCAGATGGCTTACAGCGTGCAGTGCGCGGTGCACCGCGCCGTTATGATCCTTCGGACCGCAGAAATCCTGACGCAGCGGACGTTCCTGGTATTTCGCGATGTGGATCGCGTGGCGGACCAGCTCGTCCACACCTTCGTTTTTCGACGCGGAGATGGGGACGACAGGCGTACCCAGCATGTTCTCCATCGCGTTGATGTCCACCGTGCCGCCGTTGCCGCGCATCTCGTCCATCATATTCAGCGCCACGACCATGGGCACGTTCATTTCCAGCAGCTGCATCGTCAAGTACAGGTTGCGCTCCAGGTTGGTCGCATCCACGATATTGATGATCGCTTTGGGCTTTTCATCGAGAACGAAGTTCCGGGAGACCAGTTCTTCGCTGGAATACGGGGACATCGAGTAGATGCCCGGCAGGTCGGTGATCAGGGTATTCGCGTGGCCGCGGATCACACCATCTTTCCGATCGACCGTGACGCCCGGGAAATTGCCCACGTGCTGGTTCGCACCGGTCAGCTGGTTGAACAGCGTGGTCTTGCCGCTGTTCTGGTTGCCCACCAGGGCAAAGGTCAACGTCACGTCGTCAGGCAAAGGCTCTCCATCGCCCTTTGTGTGGAAACGACCTTCTTCACCAAGGCCGGGATGTTCTGTATGGCGCCGTCTGCGGGCTGCCTCTTCCCGCGCCTCTTCCTGCGGATCCACCAGTGTGACTTTCACCTTTTCCGCGTCGGCAACGCGCAGTGTCAGTTCATAACCGTGCAGGCGGAACTCCATGGGATCGCCCATCGGTGCGAGCTTGACCAAGGTGATCTCCGTGCCGGGGATCATACCCATGTCCAGGAAATGCTGGCGCAGCGCACCTTCTCCGCCTACCTCTTCGATCCGGGCCGTCTGGCCCGGCCGCAATGCATTCAGCATGCTTTGCATGTTACTCTATTCCTTTCTGCTCAAGATGTTGATTCAGCAGATACATTTTATAGTCATCATCTTCAAAAGCGCGCTCAGAAGATGGATCTCCATAGCGGCGTACCAATGCGCCTAACGTAATGCTGCGCGCTTCGTTCAGTGCCGGGATATCCTCTTCCTTGACACGCCGCACCAGCTCCTCGATGGGATCGGTCTTCAAGTTGCCGATCCGCCACTCTGGCTTCATGTGCGTGAAATTGAAAAACAGGTCGTAGGTATTGGATATATAAAGGACGATCCTGCCGTCGTTGTGCGGCACATAATGTGAGGTGTCATCCTGCCACTTTGCGCACCACTCCTGCTCCGTCAATGTTTCATCATAGTCAAGAACATACGGGATCAGTTCCTCGGGGATGTGGCTCTTTTGGATCCGGACCGGATACAGTTTGCGGTTCTCCCCGTCACAGGTGCCGGGATGTACGAAAAAGCGGAACGCCTGGCCGACGGCCTCCGTGCGCTGCTTTAATTGCAGATCCTCCGACAGATGCAGCAAGTCCACAAGTTCGTCCTTGTTTTCTTCATTGATGAATGTCTGCCAGCGTGGGGCGATCCCGTTTTCCAACAGGATGTCCGTCGCCTTGAGCAGTTCTTTGAAAGCGCCTTTGCGGCCGATATAGCGGTCGGTCGTATCCTCCAGGCCGAAGAATGTCAGCTGCACCACCGGCACCCCGACTTCCTTCAGAAAGCCAGCGTACGAAGGGTCCCGCACCAGCCGCCAAAAGCTGCCCAGTTCAAAACGCTCCGGCATGCAGCCGACGGACAGCGCTTTGTCCCGCTCCCACCGTGCGCGATAATCATCACAATAATCCGGCTCACGGAGCCAGCTATAGAACTCGATCTCCTCGAAAAATGGCCGGAACAAGTCTACGATCCAGGCATCCGCGCCTTCTTCCATAGGCCTGTTCGGCATATGGGAAAGCCAGCAGTGCCTGCACCGGTTCGGACAGCCGAACAAGTCAACACAGATCGTCAAAGGCCGCTTCTTGCTCACCATTGCGCCACCGATCCATCCGTATGGAACAGACGCGGGGTATCCCAGTTGCCTTCAAAGATATGCGCACGGACGAAGTCCTCGTCCACCTCGATGCCCAGACCCGGTTTGTCCGTCAGTTCGACGTAGCTGTCCTTGATCACGATGGGTTCCTTCAGATATCCAACGCCGCGGTCTCTACCGTCTTCCATGCCCGGATGCTCCTGGATGAGGAAGTTCGGAATGCAGGCATCCGCCTGGATGCAGGCCGCCAGCGAGATCGGTCCCAGCGGGTTGTGCGGTGCGACGGAGCAATGATAGGCTTCCGCCATCGCAGCGATCTTCTTAGCCTCGAAGATACCGCCACAGTGGCAGATATCCGGCTGCAGGACCGTGGCCGCATGCTTCTCCAGC
>JAILDJ010000263.1 GCA_024689505.1 Clostridiales bacterium | reverse complement strand
TGTCCGGAGCGAAATTCGAATTGAAGAAGAGTAACGAGGGCAGTTTCGAACCTGTTACTGATTATGGGCTTGGAAGCAACGGTCTGATCGATATGACGAACAAGTCAGAGATGACCTTCACCGGGATGGCCAGCGGCATCTATAAGCTCACGGAGATCGCTGCGCCTCCGGGACACACCATTCAGATCACGGACATCTACTTCAGTGTTGCTGACGGAGCGCTGACGATCACCGATAAAGACGGTAACGCAACAACGTATACCGGCGTGGAGCTTGTGGACAACAACACGACGATCAAAGTGAAAAACGTTGCGGGTCCTGCCTTGCCATACACAGGCGCTTCGGCACGTCGCTGATCTATATCCTCGGAATCATGTTCACAGCCATTGCAGGAGCCTGGTTGGTGATGAGGAAGAGAAGGAGCGTATAAGAAAAAAAGAGGAAGCAGTTGATCACTGCTTCCTCATTCTTTTTGCATTAAGATATCAATCCACCTGCGGCAGACGTGCACGGAAGGTCGCCAGCTCTTCGTCGGTCGGGATGTAATCGTTCATTTCGCCGTTGTGGAACTTCTCGTAGGCCACCAGATCGAAATAGCCGGTGCCGGTCAGACCGAAGACGATGGTCTTCTCTTCGCCGGTCTCCTTACACTTGCGCGCCTCGTCGATGGCGACGCGGATGGCGTGGCTGCTTTCCGGTGCGGGAAGGATGCCTTCTACGCGGGCAAACTGTTCCGCCGCCTCGAAGACCTTGGTCTGTTCGACGCTGACCGCTTCCATATAGCCATCATCGTAGAGCTGTGACAGGACCGGGCTCATGCCATGGTAGCGCAGGCCGCCGGCATGGTTCGCCGAGGGAATGAAGTCGCTGCCCAGGGTGTACATCTTGGCCAGCGGGCAGACCATACCGGTATCGCAGAAGTCGTACGCGAAGACACCGCGGGTCAGGCTGGGGCAGGATGCGGGCTCTACCGCGATGATGCGATAATCGGCTTCGCCGCGCAGTTTCTCGCCCATGAATGGGGAGATCAGGCCGCCGAGATTGGAGCCGCCGCCGGCACAGCCAATGATGATGTCCGGCTTGATGCCGTATTTGTCAAGTGCAGCCTTCGTTTCTACGCCGATCACGCTCTGGTGCAGCAGGACCTGGTTCAGGACGCTGCCCAGCACATAACGGTAGCCGGGATGGGTCACAGCCGTTTCGACCGCCTCGCTGATGGCGCAGCCCAGGGAACCGGTGGTACCCGGATGCTCCGCCAGGATCTTGCGGCCGACTTCGGTCGTCATGGACGGGGAGGGGGTGACGGATGCGCCGTAGACCTTCATCACTTCACGGCGGAACGGCTTCTGTTCATAGCTAACCTTGACCATGTAGACCTTGCAGTCCAGGTCAAAGTACGAGCAGGACATGGATAGGGCCGTGCCCCACTGGCCGGCACCGGTCTCCGTGGTGACACCCTTAAGTCCCTGCTTCTTGGCGTAATAGGCCTGGGCGATCGCGGAGTTCAGCTTATGGCTGCCGGAGGTGTTGTTGCCTTCGAACTTGTAGTAGATCTTGGCAGGAGTCTGAAGCTTTTCTTCCAGACAGTAGGCGCGGACCAGCGGCGAGGGACGATACATCTTGTAGAAATCACGGATCTCCTGCGGGATCTCGATATAGCGATTGTCGTTATCCAGCTCCTGCTGGACCAGTTCGTCGCAGAAGACACCGCTCAGCTCCTCAGCGGTCATCGGCTGATGCGTCGCGGGATTGAGCAGAGGCGCCGGCTTGTTCTTCATATCGGCCCGGACGTTGTACCAGGTCTTCGGCATCTCATCTTCGGTCAGGTAGATCTTGTAAGGGATACGGTTCTTGTCGGACATGTTCTGTCTCCTTTCTCGTTTCGGGGCGGCTTCGCCCCTTGTGCTGTGATCGATCCGGGACAGGAAAGTGAACAAACAAAAAACCTGTCCCATGCATTTGACTGCTGGGACAGGTGTATTAACATAACCTGCGGTGCCACCCGGCTTGATGTGCATAAGCACACCCACTTAGCGCATACGATCATATGCCGGACTTTGATCACGGAGGTCCCGCTCCGTCTCCCATACTGCGGCTGTGCCGTTTCTGGTCGCCCTCAGAAGCCCATTCGGTAAAGGAACTTTTGCCGCGATCCCACCATCCGCGGCTCTCTGGAAAAAGAAGATCTTTACTTACTCACTCTTCCTCAACGGTTTGCATCAATTTA
>JAILDJ010000220.1 GCA_024689505.1 Clostridiales bacterium | reverse complement strand
CGATCAGACCTGTCTCCGCGTGATCCCTGCCATGCGCGCCGCACACCCACATGCGGATCTCGCTGGAGGCATTGCCGCCCAGCACCGGGCGGTCCTGCATCAACAGGACCCGACTGCCATGACGGGCTGCCGCGATGGCCGTGCACATGCCGGACAAGCCGCCCCCGACCACGCAGATCTCGGTCTTGTGGACGATGGTTTCAAAAACACTCATGATGATCCTCCTGATCGCAGCGGGATCCGGATATTGAAGGTATCCTCGTCCCCTTCGCGGACTCTGGCCGCACATAGAAGGTATGTTGGCCGCCCCTCTTCAAAGAAGATCTGCGGCCGCTCCAGATTGTCGACCGGCTGGACATAGTCACCGTAATCGATCACCCGCTCATAAGCCAAAGGATGTGCGGCGGGCTGCCAGGCCCTTCCGGCGATGGAAGTGAACAGTGCGGTACTGCCCTTCTGTGCTTTCGTGAAATACCCTTGAAAATCCTTGACCAGGGCATAATAACGGCCCTCTTTTTCATCGTACCAAATGAACGGATCTTCCACGGACCAGCCGTTCTCCGGATTCACCATCAATGGCTCGCCGAACTTCGTGAATGGTCCCATGGGATCCTCCGCGATGGCCGCCGCGCAGATCACGTCGCCGCCTTTGGGCATCGCTCCATATTTGGACACCGCCTTGTACACCATCAGGATCCGGCCTTCCGGGGTCACACAGGCAGAGGGATTGGACGTCATCAAAGAATCGACCCCTTCGGGCGAAATGTCGATGACAGGCCCATCGCTCTTGTGCCAGGCGCCTTCCGGATCTGTGGTCCATGCTGCGCCGATCCGCTGGTGGTTGCGATGGTCCCAATAGGCCCCATTGCCATAATTGGCCATATAATAGAGCACGATGCGATCCTGCCAGAGGAGCACCGTCGGGTTGTGCGCACAGTCCCGATCCCAACCGGAGCCACCTTCGATCGGGAAGAGCTTTTTCATCGGGCGAAACGGACCGTCGATCGTATCACTCTTCGCCAGCGCGATCTCCGAATGGGTGACCCAGCCATCGAACCCATACTCCTTTTTCCAGCGGGAATAGGCGAGATAATAAGTGTCCCTCCACCGGAACATACTGCCGCACCAGATATAATAGCCTTCTTCCCGAAACTCCAGTCGGGACGATGTCGGCCGTAAAAGATCCTGAAATTCCATGCTCTGTGTCCTTATTGCCACGCACCGCTGTATCCTATGGTGACCGCAGAATTCCGGGCTCCTGCTTCCATACATGCCTGGATCGGACGCTGTTCCAGCCAGGCCATCAGAAAGCCTGCGATGTAGCTGTCGCCTGCACCCATGGTGTCCACTACCTCACAAGGTACGATCCCATATCGATAGAAGTCGGCACCATCGTATGCGAGGCTGCCTTTGCTGCCCCGCGTCGCAACGACGACCTTCGGTCCCAGCGCATGAAGTGTCTGCAATATTTTGCACAGTTCAGTTTCATCACTCTCATCATCAGAGAAGAAAAACAACGTTGTATGCGGGATCGCGATCTGCGCAGCTTTCGCAAATGGCCGCTCTGCCGCATCAAAGGCCGTAGGCACGCCCTGGGCATGGATGGGGGCGAAGGCCTGCTCCGCATGGCCCCAAAGTGCACTGACGACCAGATCGTGGCCGCAAAGAAATTCGATATCCTGTGCCCCGGGTCGGAAGTCTGCCAACACACCTTCATCATACGCTCCGAAAACGCGATCTCCATCCCGCATGGTAACATGGCTGATGGCGGTACTGCCCGGCTGCACGTGCACATGACTGACGTCGATCCCCTTATCCTTCAGCGCCTGCACCAGCAGCGCGCCATAGGCATCGGTGCCGGCCGCGCCTACATAGGACGCTGCCCCGCCCAACCGGCGCACATAGACCGCTACATTGACCGGATTGCCGCCAGGGAACGCCTGGCCGGTCTCATCATAATAGTCGATACAATTATCACCAACACAACCGATCTTCATGATACACCTCAATATTCGATCTTGCGATAGTAGCGCCGCAAGCTCATGTCATGGCCGGTAAGCTCCACCAGGTATGCGTCGATCCGGTTTGTGACGGCATGCATCACCAGATGGCACACCGCCGGACGATACTGCGCATCGATGCCTGGAAGCGCATAGTCCTTCGTGTCGATCACCGTATAGTTCCGGCAGACTTTGGGCAAGAATCGTGCCACACGTTCTCCCAGCGGCCGCTGCGCGTCCTCTCCAATGAATACCGTGACCGGTGTATCTTCCTCCACGATCTCCAGCATCCCGTGGAAGAATTCCGCCGCATGGATGGACTTGGTGCGCAGCCAATGCATCTCTTCCCAATAACACATACCGTAGGAATAGGTCGCCCCGTACAATGTCCCTGCGCCAACGAAATAGTGCAGGGCATCCCTCATATGGGCCTCTGCGAAAGACCGTGCAAAAGCATCCGCCTCTTGTTCCACCGCGACCAACGCTTCCGGGAGGTACTGGTCGAACTGCGCGTACATCGCATCATATTCAGGCATCACACCCTCATGCTGCATGAACCGGTCCGCCACCATGAAGAATTTCAACTGCTCATTGCCCGGATAGGTGATACTCGCATCCACGAGAGCCGCAAGTTCCGCTTCCGCGTTGTCGATGAACCCCAGGGTCCGGACACCGGCAGCCTTTGCTTTTTCCACCGCTTCTACGATCTCCTTCGTGGTCCCGGATACCGATGAAAAGATGAGGCAAGTTCCCGCACCGATCCGTCGATCCCCTGTGGTGCAGTACTCCGCGGCGTTGATGGCAAAGGTTTCCAGACGGGAACGTTCTTTCATATGGCAGACAGCCTGCAGGCAGCTGGCCCAGGTCCCACCGATACCCAGCCAGCATAAATTCTTCAGCCCTTCCTCCCAGACCTGGTCAACGATCTCTTCGATCCTTCCCCTAAGCGCCAGTGCTCCACGCACACTGCTCACCTTTTTGCAGATATCGATCATACCTGCCCTCCTTCCTTTTCATCGATCTTTCTAGAAGATCATTTTCCTGCTTTTCTTTCCCTGGCCGCAAAGATCA
>JAILDJ010000166.1 GCA_024689505.1 Clostridiales bacterium | reverse complement strand
TTCTACATCATCGTCACCTATGGAATGCACCATGGCGGTGTGGCGGAACGTACGCAGGAATTCCTGGAGAGCATCGGCAAAAAGGCGGATTATATCAACACCATCATCATGCATGACAACGCTATCATCGTCTTCGATATGGAGCAGCAGAGACTGTTGGAGGCAGAGAAGAAGGTCGACGAGCATATTACCGTGCTGAAGTCCGATATCGATGCCTGCAAGCATGAGATCCAGTTTGCAACGGAAG
Source organism: Clostridiales bacterium (assembly GCA_024689505.1). Taxonomy (GTDB): domain Bacteria; phylum Bacillota; class Clostridia; order Lachnospirales; family Bianqueaceae; genus RUG159. The sequence goes on along the minus strand of JAILDJ010000166.1, from coordinate 6,844 downwards.
AAGAGAAGGCTTTCTACCAGGGCTTCATGAAGATGACGAGAGAAAAAGGCCGCATGTATTCCTTCCCGCTGTATGGAGTCACAGATGCCTGTGTAGGCTGCGGCACCTGTACCCGTGTCTGCCCGCGGGGATGCATCCGCGTAGAAAACGGCAGACCTGTGTATGACTATACCCACTGTGTCAACTGCATGGCTTGTGCACATGCCTGCCCGCAGAACGCCATCAAACTGGTATGCGTCAAAGAGCCTAATCCGAACGCACGGTATCGCAACCCCAACATTTCTTTGGCAGAGATCATCCAGGCCAATCAGCAGAAATAAGATATATAAAGCCCGGCACGATAAGTGCCGGGCTGTTTTTGATTTGATCATCAGGTATTCGGTCCGGGACGATACTACAAAGGAAACGCCACCGCTTCTGCATAAAGACCTTTCAGAATGGAGAGAAAGCTTTTCAGGCTTTCTCTTCTGTCATCTTTGTGCGTGCAAAGGACACAGGAAAATGATTCCTTACAGTCGAAGGGGATCCAGGCAAACTGATCGCTGTGGTCATTCAAAAACCCGGGAGCAAGACAGACGCCACGTCCGGCGGCCACATTGGTCAGCGTCGTGTCGTGATCAACGCTGTTGAAGTAATCGATCTTCCCGGAACTGATCAGACGGTGCTGCACCGCTCGCAGCGCACCGGGTGACCCGCCGCCGACCATCAATGTTCGGCCATAAAGATCCTCTTCGCGGATCAGGTTTTTTCCGGCAAGCGGATCGTCCTTCTCCGCGATCAGATAGATCCGGCTCTCAAACAGATCATGGACCTGGATGCCGGGGACTTGACGGGTCTGCTCTTTTAACGCAAAGACGATATCGACTTCATTCTGCAGAAATGATTCCATGCTGTTCTGGTATTGAAAAAGAGGAGCGATCTGCACATCGGGGACTATTTCAGCAAACAAGCGTATCGCTTCCGGAAGAAAGACGAGTGCCTGCCGGACCATCAGACAGATGGAAATACTGTCCTGATACTTTGCACTGAAGTTCTGGCCTTGTTCGATGGCACGCTTCAGGTCCTGGCGCATGCCGGTCAGGAAGGAAACGAACTGTGCCCCCGCCGGCGTCAAAGAAGCCCCTTTTCCGCTTCGTTCAAAGATGATAAATCCGATCTCCTCTTCCAGAAGCTTGATCTGGTAAGAAAAAGTAGGCTGGCTGACGAACATATTGTCAGCAGCCCGGCTGAAATTCAATGTACGAGCAAGTTCGATACAATAATCGATCTGTTTGGTGGTCATAACATGCTCCTGTTATTTAAATATTAAATCGATTATAGCATAGTTCGATTGGACTTTGCAATATCAGGCCGCTATAATATAGATAACAAGATTAAGCTGACAGGAGGAACCAATAATGGCTAAAACACTGATCGCGTTTTTTTCAAGAGCGGATGAAAACTACTTCGGAGGAGCAATGCGTTATATAAAAGTGGGCAATACGGAGGTCGTCTGCGGGATCATAAAGGAACTGATCGAAGCGGATACCTTTAAGATCGAGATGAAGGATCCGTACTCACCGGTCTATATGACCTGCATCGACGAGGCCAAGAAGGATCTTCGCGCAAAGGCCAGGCCGGAACTGGTGTCCCTGCCGGATTCCGTTGAAGCATATGACAAGATCGTGCTGGCGTACCCGAATTATTGGGGCACGATGCCGATGGTGGTGTTCACTTTCCTGGAAGCCTTTGATTTCTCAGGCAAAACGATCCTGCCTTTGTGCACCAACGAGGGAAGCGGTATGGGCAGCAGTGAACGGGACATCAAGAAGACCTGTCCCGGTGCCAACGTCATGAAAGGACTTTCCATCACGGGAAGTCAGGCAGCGAATTCCAAGGCAAGTGTGCAGAGATGGCTCTCTGCAAATGGAATGATGTAAAATCGGAAAGGAGAGCAGAATGGAATATATCGTATTGAATAATGGGGTCAAATGCCCTGTGATCGGGATCGGAACTTTTATGCTTTCCCCGATGGAAGCGGAAAACAGCGTCCGGGAAGCTTTGAAGATGGGTTATTCTTTGGTAGATACCGCCAATGCATACGTCAACGAAAGAGCGGTAGGGCGTGGAATAAAGAACAGTGGACAGAAGCGTGAGGACGTTTTCCTCTCCACGAAGCTTTGGCCGAGCGAGTATGAAAATGAAAACGCGGTCAACGAGACACTTGCGCGTCTGGGTGTGGATCATGTGGATCTGCTCTATATCCATCAGCCCGCGGGAAACTGGTTGGCCGGCTACAGACAGCTGGAAAAAGCATATAAAGAGGGCAAAGCAAGATCCATCGGGATCTCCAATTTCGAGGGCAAATACATCAAAGAGCTGGAGACCCAGTGGGAGATCGTACCGCAGTTCATCCAAGTGGAAGCGCACCCTTATTTCACACAGCAGGAACTCAGGAAGACATTGGACAAATATGGTATCAAGTTGATGAGCTGGTATCCGTTGGGCCATGGAGACAAAGCGTTGATCAATGAGCCGGTATTTGCGGCGTTGGGTCAGAAATACGGGAAGTCACCGGCGCAGGTCATCCTCCGCTGGCATACGCAGATGGGTTTTGCCGTGATCCCCGGCAGCAAGAATGTTGACCATATCAGGGACAACTTGAATATCCTCGATTTTACTCTTACAGAGGAGGAAATGGCTGAGATAGCAAAACTCGATCAAGGTGTCCGCTATTACCATCGTACCGAGGAACAACTTGTCCAGTTCGCAGGCTGGAGACCTGCTTTTGAGGAAAAATGAGTAAAAACGATATAAAAACAAGATCCCTCAGAGATATAGAGGTTTCGGAAGTGGGCATGGGCTGTATGGCCTTTTCCCACGGCTATGGAAAGATCCCGGAAGAAAAGTATAGTATCGAAGCGATCCGGAACGCGTATGACCATGGCTGCACGTTTTTTGATACTGCAGAAGTCTACAGCCCGAATCTGTCTGGCATCGGTTATAACGAACGGATCGTTGGGAAAGCACTGAAAGACATCAGATCACATGTGGTCATTGCCACGAAATTGATGCTCCATGGTTTCAGTTTCGGAACTGTTTATCAAACGATCCGGAATCATTTGGAAGGATCCCTTGACCGGCTGCAGACTGATTATGTGGATGTCTACTATCTCCACCGTATGAGCAATGTTCCGGTGGAGAAGGTGGCCGAGGCGATGGGCAGACTGATCGATGACGGTCTGATCCGTGGCTGGGGGCTTTCTCAGGTCGACGTGGATGTGATCGATCGGGCACAGAAGGTCACGCCGTTGTCCGCGGTCCAGAACATTTACTCCATGGTGGAGCGAGATTCAGAAGCAGAGATCATTCCTTATTGTATGGATAATCATATCGGTTTCGTACCTTTCTCTCCGATCGCAAGCGGCTTGCTTTCAGGAAAGATCACACCACAGACGCGTTTTGAAAAGAACGATGACGTCAGGAATTGGGTACCGCAGCTTTCCCGCAGCAATATCGCCGGGAACCAGCCGATCGTGGAAATGCTGAAAAGTTTTGCAGAAAAGAAAGACGCAACTCCGGCTCAGATCAGTCTGGCCTGGATGCTGTATAAGTATCCAAATGTAGTTCCGATTCCGGGTTCCAAAAACAAGGAAAGGATCATAGAAAACCTGGATGCTTCCAAAGTGGAATTAACGGAGGAAGAGTTCATCGCCCTCGAAAAATCTCTGAATGGTCTGAAAGTGTATGGTCATCGCGGCCTGGGAGGTTTCTAAGATGAAAAAGGACATAAGAAGAGGGATATACTTGTTGTTCATTTTAGGGATATTGATCTCCATGACGGCCTGTCGTAGTGCCGGGAGCAGTGCTGGCAGCCAGTCAACTCCAGAAACTACAGAAAGTGAACCGGAACAGAAAGAGGAATCCTCTGAAGAAGAGGCAGCTGAGACTACAGATACCGTTGGAACTGAAAGTTCTCAAGTTTTGGTCGTATTCTTTTCCCGTACCGGAGAACAGTACACGGTCGGCGTGATCGATCACGGTAATACGGCAATTGTCGCAGAGATGATCGCGGAAGAGACCGGGGCAGATCTTTTTGAAATCCTTCCGGTGGATGACCATTATCCTATGACATACGCGGAGCTTACGGACGTGGCCAAGCAAGAACAAAATGAAAATGCCAGACCGGCGTATGCAGGAGAAACTCCTGACCTTGCTGCATATGATGCCATTTTCATTGGTGCTCCTGTTTGGTGGGGCGACTGGCCGATGATCATGTATACTTTCTTTGAGGAGAATGCGGAAACCCTCGCGGGCAAGAAACTCATACCATTCTCCACACATGAAGGTTCGGGTCTATCCGGTTTCGACAAAAAGCTTGCTTCCACTTGTCCTGAAAGCATAATTCTGGAAGGTATGGCGATCCGTGGCAATGATTGTCAGAATGATCAGGACAGCGTAAGAGAAAACGTAAACGAATGGATCGCGCAGCTGGAGTATTGATCTTGTGAGCCAAAGGCTGGACAAGGCCAATGAAATAATTAATGGAGGTATTACAATGATTTTTGACAGAAACGTAAAAAAAGAAGTCATCGCGCTCCTTGGTGCAGGCAGCATGGGAACAGCCATCGTCAGGAGGATCGCCGCTGGCAGAAAGATCCTTCTGGGCGACATCAGTGAGAAGAATCTGGAAACCGTGTCTCATGATTTCCGCTATAGTGGATATGATGTCGAGACGATGATCGTCAACGCGTTGGAAAAAAGCTCCGTAGAAGCGTTCGCTGAAAAAGCGGCATCGCTTGGCGATGTGAAATACTTTATCGATACAGCCGGTGCGTCTCCAAGCCAGGCTTCACCTGAACATATCCTGAACCTTGACATGGTCGGTACAGGATATGCACTGGATGCTTTTGGTAAAGTCATGGCGGCCGGAGGTGCGGGGCTTGTCATTTCCAGCCAGACCGGGTATATGTATCCGATCGCAAATGAGATCGAACTCAAGATCCTGCAGACTCCGACGGAGCAGCTCATGGAGATCCCATTCATTCAGGAGACTGCCATGCAGAGATCCGGAACGGCGTACATGATCGCCAAGCGCGTGAACCATCTGCAGGTACAAAGAGCGGCCGCAACGACATGGAAGGAACGCAGGGCCAGGATCAATACGATCAGTCCCGGTATCATCGTGACCCCTCTGGCTTATGATGAATTCACGGCTTCAGGTGAAGGATATCAGAGGATGATCGATAGTTCCGCTGCTGAACGTACCGGTACTTCAGACGAGATCGCGGAGGCCGGCGCATTCCTTCTGGGAGAGCATGCCGGGTTCATCACCGGAACAGATCTTCTGATCGACGGCGGTGTCATCGCTTCCATCAGGACGGGACAATACAAACTGCGTGGATAAATCCGTAGAGAACGAAAGCAGTATATCCGAGAGCATCGGATATACTGCTTTTTATATTACGTATCGATATTTGATAGTAACGGGATCTATCTGCCGGATGTCGTGGCCTTTATGGAGCTACCTTATATACTTTCCGTTTTCGAAGATCCCTTGTCTAAAGATCCTGCCATCCGGGGCGTATATTTTTCCTTTTCCGTGGTACCTGCCATCTTTCCACCAACCTTCATAGCGGGAACCGTCTTCATAGTAATACTTCCCATAGCCTTCCCGCTTCCCGTTTCTGTATGCGCCTGCATATCTCAGGGTCCCATCCGGACGGTACTCTTTTCCGGCCCCGTTGATCTTTCCGGCTTTCCACCATCCTTCGATGCGCGTGCCGGCTTCATAGTAGTATTTCCCAAAACCCTCACGCTTGCCGTTCGTAAAGTTTCCATCATATTTGAGGGATCCATCCGGGCGATATAGTTTTCCGGCGCCGTGGCATTGCCCGTTTACCCATTCTCCCTCATATTGTGAACCATCCGGCAGGGTATATATTTTGTTGTGACTTGCTTCATTGTTTACAGAAGCGCTGTCATCAATGCCATCAGTTGCCTTCTGCAGGGTTTCTTTCGGTGCCGCAACGATTGTTTCCCGACCAGGATCGGTATTCCTGCCCTGATCGATCTGCACCTCCTTCGGGATATTCTTTTTGATCGTTTCCGGATCATTGAAAAAGGCAAAGGTTTCATTATTGCCGCCGTTCGGCTCAAAGTGTACTTCGAAGATGTGCAATGCGAGATCGGAATGATACTGCAGCCGGGATGGCCCGGTCAATAGTTCCTGCGGCATCTGCGCGAGCCTGAGGATGTCATATTCTGCGGGATCGATGGAGCGTTCGCCTGATTTGATATCGGACAGATCTTCAAGGATCCACGGGTGCACACCTTTATTCTTTGGGGACCAGGTCTTCGAGGCACAGATCGGAATGATCTTCATCGCGCCGTACCGATTCGCGAATTTCGAATGAGCCCAGGTGATCTCCGCGCATACAGGCGCGCTGAGCATGGAATTCTCGCTGACAAAAAACAATATGGTGCTGCAGCGTTTGTTGCTTATGGTATCCAAAGCGATGTCCTGCCAGTTTTCACCAACGTTCGCGGTGAGTTCTTTATCGATCCAGATATTGTATCCTTCTTTTTGCAGCTCCGCTACGATAGGATATACGATTTCATAATCCTTTTTGCTATAGCTGACAAAGGCATATGGTTTGGCGGTATCGCATGGCAGGATGCTTCTTGCCATTTCCTGTTGTGTGTTCATGATCTTTGCCTTCCAGGACGAAACGGTATAGTAAACAATAGGTCGGGTACTTTCATAAAATATTATCATAACGACAGATATTGTTCAAGTGCGATCCCTTGTGATCTGATACGCTTCACAGTAAGAGATCACTTTTTGATATCGAAAAGTATGTGA
>JAILDJ010000130.1 GCA_024689505.1 Clostridiales bacterium | reverse complement strand
TGGAAGCGGAAGACCGTCTTCACCGTTTTTCTTTTCAGGAGCTCCCTGCATGACTCTTACAACACCTTCTATGATATCATCAACATAAGTAAAATCACGTTTACAATTCCCATAATTGAAGATCTGAATCGTTTTGCCGGCAACAAGTTTCTGGGTAGCAGAGTAGTAAAACATATCCGGACGACCAGCTGGACCATAAACGGTAAAGAAACGAAGACCGGTTGATGGTATGTTATAGAGCTTACTATAACTGTGTGCTAACAGTTCATTTGATTTCTTTGTGGCTGCATATAAAGAAACCGGATTATCGACCTTATCATCAACGCTGAACGGTACCTTCTTGTTTCCACCATAAACAGAAGAAGATGATGCATAAACTAAATGTTCTACAGAGTTGTGTCTACATGCTTCTAAAATGTTATAAAAACCAATCAGATTAGATTCAATATAAGTATCCGGATGATCGATGGAATAACGCACACCGGCCTGCGCTGCCAGATTTACAACAATAGAAGGCTTATATTTGGCAAAAACTTTATTGACAAGTTCTTTGTCAGCAATCGATCCTTTGATAAAGACATGCTTAACGGGAGAATTAATTGCGGTTTTTTCAATTACAAATATCGGCCTGAAAAGTCCATCGTCACGGAGTTTTAGGGCCACCCCGTCGGCGAAATAAGGCCACCCTGTCGGAAAAACAGGGCCACCGTCACGGACAAATAGGGCCAGTAAATCTATTGACAAATGATACCGGTCTTCGGTACCATAAACTTGCGTTTACTCATATGAAGGACAGGGCTATGCTGAGGAGCAACCCGAGTAGCATATGAGGTTTTGCGAGGGAGTGGTGCCTTACGGTACCGCTCTTTTTTCGTTTCTGCGAGAAAGCATGGATTACACATAAAGCACCACTCTCTTGGTAAAACAAGATTCGATAAACCTCGGGGGTACGGGGGCAGAGCCCCTGTCCTAAAACCAGTGTTTATCTACAGAAGTTCCTTAAAAAATCAATACTCTCCATCGTCAATCCCTTTGGCAAGACGCACCATGGAGTCGACAAAGCCTTTGAAAGTCATTGGATCGCCTCCATCATAGTAGAGACTGACGTACTGCTGATAAGCCAGACTGTCATAGTGTGGCATATCAAGATTGGAAAGGATGTCAACGGTAGTGATCCATTTATGATCCGGGTCAAATTTCTGGCTCAGCTCATATCTGGCACGAATCGTTTCCGCTTTTAAGTGCTGCATGTCTTTTACCATGGCATCGATCAGCTCCAGGTAAGATGTGATCAACTCACAGTTGTCAGCATCCAGGCATTCTCGCCATTCATTGTAGTCATCCGTGAGCACGCTTACTCACCTGCCTTTCTGTTGGCAGAAGCCTTAAGGCCGTGTCGTTCGCGCATGGAAATCTTTCCGTCTACGGAGACTATATAGGCATTATTGATGATCCGGTCCATGATCGCATCGGCAATCGGGCTGTCCTGCTCAGGATCTGGATTAATGCGTTCATACCAGCCTGCAGTTTCATACTGTGTGCAGAAGATCGTAGATCCGTGTTTGGAACGATGCTCGATGATCTCCAGCAGATCATAGGATTCCTGCGCGGAAAGCCTGCGGAGCAGCCATTCATCCAAGATCAGGAGATCCACTTTTGCATAAGCTTTGGTTACCTTTTTGAACTGCCCTTCGGCACGAGCGATCGACAGCTCGTCCAACAGTTCAGGCATCCGTGTGTAACGAACCGACTTGAACTTACGGCAGGCAGCATTCCCCAAAGCGCAGCCAAGGAAAGTTTTCCCGGACCCGGTAGCCCCTTTAATAATGATGTGATGCTCCTCATCAATGTACTGACAGGTTGCGTAACGGGTGATCTCAGCTTTATCAAGCTTACGATCGGCATAGTATTCGACCGTATCGATGGTGGCGGAAGGGATATCCAGATGTGCATCCCGGATCCTTCTTGCAAGCTTGTTAGCCTGGCGGCGGTTCCATTCGGCATCGACCAGAAGGCCAAACCGGTCTTCAAAGCCCATCTGTGCATAGGTTCCCGGGTTGCCAAGCTGGCTTTCGAATTCCTTTGCCATAGAGCTGAACTTCATTGCTCTGAGCTGTTCAATAGTTGAAGCATTATTCATTGTGCTGCCCTCCTTTGCTGTAGTACGCTGCACCCCTGGTAATCCCGTGGCTGTTTCCTTCTTTATGGGAACTGCTGTCCGCCTCGTCTTTACGGCGGGAGGACGTCTTGATAAGGAGTGTGATGTTACGAACGGTAGGTTCCGAAGCAAGAGCAAGGACCCTGTCACAGGCATCTTCCAGGCGCTTCGCACCGTAGGTTTTTTCCAGCTTGGTCAGACTGGCACATGATTTATATCCCTGCTCTGCCTCCTTTCCTCCCGTCAGGAAGTGATGTACGACCTCGAAGGTCTTCGGACCGATGTTAGTGGCCCATGTTTCGAATTCTTCCGCGTTATAGCGCAGGAACTTACGATGCGCTTCCGGCATGTGCTCCGGTTTTACGATCGGTTCCCGCTGCGGTGTGTTCACACGTACATGGGTGGCGACCCGTGCGCCGTGATAATAAACATCGATGATGCTCTTGGTGACCCTGACATCAACGTTTTCGCCGATCAGGTCAAACGGCACGGAGTACTTGTTGATCCTGTCCGTGACCAGGTAGTCTGTCCCCACTTTAGGGTTCAGCCAGATGGACGGTTCATAAGTATTCTTCGGAAGCGGCCGGAGGAACTCCTTTTCTTCCTCGTCAAAAGCGCTTTTTCGTGAACCGGGGCGCTTTTTGAAGGGGCGTGCATTCAGCTCCTCCAGCTTCTCGGCTACTGCCTGTCTGGCTTCGGCGATGGAAAAGAACTTGCGGTCACGAAGCGCGGCTGTGATCCAGGTCGAGACAAACCGGACTGACCCCTCCGCAGCTGCTTTATCATCCGGGTGATATGTCCGCGCGGGAACGATAGCAGTGTCATAATGATCTGCCAGTTCCTGATAGCTTTTGTTCAGGATCGTTTCATACCTGGTGTTTTTGATCGTCGCTGTCCTGGTGTTATCCGGGATCAGCAGACGAGGGACACCCCCGTAATACTCGAATGCATGGACATGACAAAGCAGCCAGTTTTCTGACTTCATGTCCGTGCAGGGTTCGGCATACGTGTACCAGCTGCAGGGAAGTACGGCGACAAAGATGTATGCCGGTTCCTCGTCTCCGGTAACAGGATCCGTGATATACAACGGATCTCCCGCCCAATCCACCTGCATGGTATCACCAGGTTTATGGGTGATTCGCATAGTGGCTTTTGTGACCCTGGCCCACTTGCGGTACTTATCACCAAACTGAGTGTACATGTACGGAACACCGCCATCATTGCGCACTTTCGTACAGTACTCGCCCCAGAGAAGCGTCAAAGTAACGCCTGTTTTTGCCAGTTCCCGGTGTATCCACTCATAATCCGGTATTGTGTAAGGGGAAGCAAGGGCATA
>JAILDJ010000124.1 GCA_024689505.1 Clostridiales bacterium | reverse complement strand
GTTCTCACATCTGATCATTGATCAGGTGAAGAAAAACACCTTACTACATGTTGCGAAAGCAACGCCTCACAAAATACCATCTGTTCCCACATCTGCAAGCGTCATTCCTTAAATGGAAAAGGTGAACAGGTGGTATTTTTTACCCTTATTTTTACCCTTTAGAACGTGGTAAACACCATAGCATAATCACAAGTGCAAACGATGAAAACCCGCTAAAATAGCGGAAAAATGATACTATATAATGCTAATCAATAGACTTAATATACAATTCAAGTACTTCCTCTCGATCCCAATCATCGTCTGGTATATAATCTTCCATTATATCCCGATGGTAGGTATCGTGATGGCCTTCCAGAAGTTCAGTCCCGCATTAGGCTTCTTCAAAAGTCCCTGGATCGGAATGGACAATTTCGTTCGGTTCTTTACTGGTCCTTATTTCTGGCGTCTGCTGCGCAACACTGCGATGATCGGTGTGCTCGATGTTATCTTCGGATTCCCTGCACCTATCATTTTTGCTTTGCTGCTGAACGAGATCAAGATCACGAAATATAAGAAAGTCGTACAGACAGTTTCTTATATGCCGTACTTCATCTCCATGGTCGTTGTATGTGGTCTTATTGTAGACTTTACTCAGAGCGGCGGTCTGATCTCTCACCTTGTTTCCAGACTTACCGGCAACGCTCCTGAAAACCTGCTGGCAAATCCGCGTTACTACCGGGCGATCCATATCATTTCCAATATCTGGCAGGGCATGGGCTATGGTTCTATCATCTACATTGCCGCTTTGGCCAGTGTGGATCAGGAACCATACGAAGCAGCCGCGATCGATGGTGCCAACCGTTGGCAGCGCACGATCCACATCACGATCCCGTCGCTGGTCCCTACGATCATGATCATGTTGATCCTGAGAATGGGATCCCTGCTGCAGGTCGGCGCGGACAAGATCCTGCTTCTGTATACGCCTGCTACGTATGAGACCGCGGATGTCATCAGCACATACATCTATCGAAGCGGTCTGCAGAACTATGATTATGGTTTTGCTACAGCCGTCGGTCTGTTCAACTCTGTGATCGGTACCATGTTCCTGGTCGTCACCAATGCGATCTCGAAACGATATACCGAATCGAGTCTGTTCTAAAGGGGGGAACATTTCATGGTTGAGAAAAAATCCATCAGCGGCATCATCTTTGATGTCATCAATTATCTGCTTATGGCGGCTATCGCTTTCATCTGTGTTGTTCCCGTTATCCATGTTATCTGGGCTTCTGTTTCCGATCCTGCTGCGGTCGACAAGGCTACGAGCTTCATTCTGTGGCCTTTAGGCAAACCTTCGCTCAATGCGTATCGCATCATTTTGAAGTACAAGAACATCTGGACCGGTTACAAGAACACATTGTTCTATGTGGTCGCCCAGTGTCTGATCACCAGTGTTCTGACGGTCATCGCGGGTTACATCACCTCCCGTAAGCGTTTCCGCTATCGCAACATCCTGATGATGTTCCTTGCGTTCACCATGCTGTTCAATGGTGGTATGATCCCGACCTACATGGTCGTCAACTACCTGGGTCTTCTGGATACGCGTGCTGCGCTCCTGATCCCCCAGGCCCTGATCGTTTTCTACATCATCATCATGCGTACCGCTATCTCCGGCATTCCGGATTCCTTGGAAGAGTCCGCCCGTATCGATGGTGCTGGTGAGTTTACGGTCATGTTCAAGATCATCCTTCCGCTTTGCAAAGCTACGTTCGCGGTCATCATCCTGTTCATCGCGGTCGGCAAGTGGAATGAATGGTTCCCGGCGCTGCTGTATCTGCCGCAGGCCAAGAACAAATATCCGCTGCAGATGTTCATGCGTGAGATCTTGATCTCCGCACAGAACTCCACATCCTCTGTCACACAGAGCGCTGCGGAATATATGGACAATGCGCAGATGTACAAAACTCTGGTCAAATACGGTGCCATCGTGGTCTCCACGCTGCCGATCCTCTTGATCTATCCGTTCTGCCAGAAATACTTCGTTACCGGTGTTATGATCGGCTCTGTTAAAGGCTGATTATTATACAACTCTATTTTCAAAACAAGAAAGTGAGGAGCAACTATATGTTGAAAAGAACCCTGACATTGATCCTGGCAGTCCTTATGGTTGTCACGATGTTCAGCGCTTGCGGCAAGAAGGACGGTGGTTCCGGTTCAGGTGCGCCTGCCGAGGCCAAGGAGTGGACCTGGCCTCTTGAGGAAAACAAGACCCTGTCTGTTTGGCTGCAGTGGACGAACGACTTTGTCGAAGAACCCAAGGATCTGTATGCGATCCAGCAGATCGAAAAGAACACGAACGTTTCTATCGAGTGGACTCATGTCGATGGTAATACCGCACAGGAACAGTTCGGTCTGATGCTGGCTTCCGGTAAGTATCCGGATATCATCCGTGGTATCAACAGCTACTATCCGGGCGGCACCGAGAAGGGTGTTGCTGATGGCGTTCTGGCTGACCTGACCGACGTCGTTGAAGCTTATATGCCCAACTATACGAAGCTGCGCACCAGCTCTGATCAGCTGAAGAAGGACACGGTCACTGATGATGGCCGCATCGTCGGCCCCTGGACCATTACCTCTTACTTCGGTTCCTCTAATGTTACCGGTGAGCGCGTATGGGACGGTGTCTGCGTGCGTGAAGACTGGCTGAAAGAAGCTGGTATGGAGCTTCCCCGTACCATCGCTGACTGGGAAACGCTTCTGGATGCTGTGAAGAAGAACCATCCGGAGTGCGAAGCGCCTCTGATGATCGGTTCCAACGGTGCTGATGGCCTGAGCAGCTTCCTGTCTGCTTATGGCGTTCTGAAGGAATTCTATCATGAAGGTACTACTGTCAAGTATGGTCCGATCGAAGATGGTTACAAACAGTGGCTTGAGCTGTTCCATGACTGGTACAGCCGTGGCTTGATCGACCCGAACTTCATGACCAATGGTGCTGATATCCTTTGCCCGGCTGATTATCTTGGCACTGGCAAAGCTTTCTCCGGCCTTGAACTTTGGGGTCTGACTGATACGGTTCTGCAGCAGCAGGGCTATAACACCGACGAAGGCTTCAAGATCGTCGCTACTTCTCAGCCCGTCCTGAACGAAGGCGATACCCCGCAGATCGGCCTGGACACCAGCTCCCTGATCAAAGAGCAGCTGGGCATCTCCAAGAAGACAGCGGATCTGGAACTGACCTGCCGCTATCTGGACTACTGGTATTCTGACGAATGTATGCTTCTTGACTCTGTCGGTATCGAAGGCGAATCTTACACTGTCGACGATCAGGGTGTCTATCACCTGACGCCTCACATGCAGGAACTGGTCGACGCCGGTACTGTCAACACGCTGTCTGAAGCTATGTACATGTACACCCTGGGTACTTCCGATTTCGGTCTGTACAACTGGGGTATGTTCGATCCAATCTATGAAGGCAACCCGGCTCTGAATGCGTATGACGAGTTCGACAAGTCCAAATTCGATCTGATGATGCCTTCTTCCATGACCATGACGGACGAAGAGAATACCGAGTTTGCTTCTCTGTATACCGATATTCAGACGCTGGCCAATGAGAACACGGTTAAGTTCATCACCGGTGAGAAATCTCTGGATGAGTGGGATGATCATGTTGCTCAGTTGAAACAGTATGGTGTCGAACGTTGCATCGAACTGAAACAGGCTGCTCTGGACCGCTACAACGCCCGTTAATTCGATTTGAATCTTAATTTGAAAAGCGTCCTTATTTGAGGGCGCTTTTCCTTCCTTTTCACAAATTAATAGGAGAAACACCCATGGCAAAAGAGTTTTATGTAACCACTAAAGAACCGATCGTTGAAACTCCGAAGGGCAAGATCCGTGGCTTCCATTATCGTGGTGTCGATCATTTCCACGGCATCCGTTATGCGAAGGCAAAGCGTTTTGAGATGCCGAAACCGATCGAAGCATGGGAAGGCGTCAAAGATGCGTTCAGTTATGGAATGAACTGCCCGGTCCTGAACGAGCCCATGCCCAGCGGTGAAGTGCGCATGCCGCATCGTTTCTGGCCCAGTTCCGAGCATTGCCAGTATCTGAACATCTGGACCCCAGGCTGCGATGATAAAAAGCGTCCGGTCCTGTTCTGGATGCATGGCGGCGGATACGCTTCCGGCTCCGCTATCGAGCAGGTCTGCTATGATGGTTATAATCTGGCCAAATTGGACGATGTCGTCCTTGTTACCGTCAACCATCGTCTGAACGCCTTTGGCTATCTGGATATGTCCGCTTACGGTGAGAAATTCGCGAACTCTGTCAATGTTGGTATGGCCGATCTGGTCGAAGCGCTGCGCTGGGTCCGTGATAACATCGCCTGCTTCGGTGGTGATCCGGACAATGTAACCATTTATGGTCAGTCCGGCGGCGGCGGAAAGACGACTGTTCTAGGTCAGATCCCCGAAGCAGAAGGCCTGTTCCATAAGATGATCGTCATGAGCGGCGTTTTGAGCGGTCTTGGCCTTTTTGGCAATGCTGTCGACAGCAAGGAAGTTGCCAAAGCGATCCTTGAGTATCTGAAGATCCCCGAAGATGAAGCTGAAAAACTGCAGAAAGTCCCGACACCGCAGTATATCTGGGCGGTCAATGCAGTTACCAAGAAGTTCATGAAGGAAGGCAAGATGGTCAGCTGGGAACCCGTTCCCAACTACTATTATACCTGTGACCCGATGGAGGGTGACTTCTCAGCCTACAGCCTGAAGATCCCCACCATGGTGGGTTCTGTCATCGCCGAGTTCGCGTTCGCGAGCCCCGACTTCGGCGTCCGTGAAGCACTGACAGAAGAAGAGCGTGAAGCCGCGGTCAAGTCCTATTATGGTGAGGAAGGCGGAGAAAAGATCATCGCTGAGTTCCGTAAACAATATCCGAATACGAATATCGTTTACTCTGTCGATTTTGATGGAGCGTTCCTGCCGGCTACCATCGAGTACTGCAAGAAGAAAGCAAAAGAAGCTTCCGCTCCTGTCTACAACTATTTCTTCACCAAGATCTTCGATTATGATAAAGGCGCAGCAGCGTGGCATTGCTCGGATATTCCGTACTTCTTCCATAATGCTGAGCTGATCCCGATCTGCCACCAGCCCGGATATCAGAAGATGGATCTGGAAATGTCCTCCATGTTCGTCAATTTTGCCCGCACAGGTGATCCGAATGGCGCGAACGTACCTGAATGGCCGGCTTGCACAAAAGATGGTGATGTGGTCACCATGGTCATCGACGATGAGAGCTTCACCGGCGTGAATAAGCAGGATGAACTGATCAAACTGGTCGGACAGTACAAACCGCCGTTCCATTTTGATTTCCATGCGGAAGACGAAGATGATGAGGAAGGCAGCGCCTGGATCTTCTGATCATTTTAGGTCGTCCTACAGCCTTGATTTTTACTCTTGCATATAGTATAATGAGTAAAATTTACATGTATGTAAAGAGGCCCTATGGGACCGGTTCTCACCTCCAGAAGGGTGAAACCGGTCCCTTTTTGCTGAACTCTTTCAAAAACGAAAACAGGAAGGAAAAAGGCATGAACAAGTTTTTCTCATTCATTATGATCACCGCGTTTTTCTTGGTGGGAGTCCCTTGGATCGTGGATTTCTTTGTAAAGGGCAATAATTATGATCTGGCACTGAAGTTGATCTTTTTCGTGCTCAATCCCTTGTATGCCGCGGCGGTAGGTATCTCTGCAGGGAAAAATGTGAAGATCCGATGGTTGATGTGCATCCTTCCACCGGCCATGTTCATGGGCTGCATATGGCTTTTGTTTGATTTCAATGACCACAAATACCGTTACTATGCCGCTGTCTATCTCATGATCGAGATCGTTTTCATGGTGATCTCCTGGGCGATCCGGAAGAAACTAAAGAACAGAAAGAGCAGCGCCGCATGAGTCACAGATATACACATGTTGTACAGTATTATGAAACGGATAAGATGGGGATCACACACCATTCCAATTATGTGCGCTGGATGGAAGAGGCAAGAGTAGGATTTCTAAAAGAGATCGGATGGGAATTTACTACACTCGAAGCGTTGGGGATCATATGTCCCGTAGTGGAGATCTCCTGCACCTATAAAAAACCTACCGTGTTCGCGGAGCAGATCACCATCGAGGTATCCGTGCAAGAGTTCAAGGGTGTGAAACTTTTCATAGCCTATGAGATGAGAAACGAACAAGATGAGGTCGTATGTACGGCCTCTTCAACGCATGCATTTCTTGATGCTGAGGGCAGACCCATCAGGATCAAGCAGAAGTATCCTGGGTTCTATCAGGCGTTATTGGAATCCGGAACAGAGGAGTAAGTAGTGTTTACCTTCAGAGAGATCACCCAGGCAGATGATGCAGCAGTCGCGCGACTTGTCCGCAGCAACCTGGAACAAGTCGGACTGGATATCCACGGAACAGCGTATTTTGACGCTGCGTTGGATCATCTGAGCACTGTGTATGGAAGAGCCGACAGTAAGTACTATGTGATGCTGAACGAGAAAGGAACTGTGGTCGGCGGTATCGGCTTTGCTAGGTTCACACCTTTTACGGATACAGCAGAATTGCAGAAATTATATCTGGCAGATGAGGAAAAGGGTGCCGGCCTGGGCTATCAAATGATCTCTTTCATCGAGGCACGTATGCGGGAAGCTGGGTATCTTTTTTCATATCTTGAGACCCATGATGCGCTAAAAGCAGCGTTGCATATCTATCGGAAAATCGGGTATCAGGAGATCGAAAGACCGAAAGAAGTCGCCCATAGCACCATGACCCGATTCTTCATAAAAAAGCTTTGAGAGGATATTGTCTATGATGATCCGTGTCATTGAAGATTCCATAGAAAAAGGTAGTATCGTTCGGAACATTCTGGAGGCATTGCCGGAGTGGTTTGAAGTCGAAGAAAGCCGGGAGGCATATATCCGCGACAGCGCAGGCCGGCTGACTGTGGCTGCTTTTGAGGGTGATGTTCCTGTTGGCTTTCTCTGCTTGAAAGAGACGGGCCGCGATACGATCGAATTGGCTGTGATGGGTGTCCTGAAAGAATTCCATCGGAAGGGTGTCGGTCGTGCCTTATTTGAAAAAGCGCGGCAAATCGCTGCTGATCAAGGCTATTCTTTCATGCAGGTGAAGACGGTCGCGATGGGGTATTATGAGGATTATGACCATACGAACCTGTTTTATCAGAGTCTGGGATTCAAAGAATTCGAAGTGATCCCCACCGTGTGGGATGAAGCCAATCCTTGTCAGATCTATGTCATGGCATTGCAGTAAGTTATGATGGACATCATTGAAGAAATCAGAAACAGGCTCTATGAATTGCAGGATCCTGCCTATGGGGATTTTCAGGCCCGACTGATCCCGACGGTCGATCCTGAAAGGATCATTGGGGTCAGGACGCCGGAGCTGCGGTCGCTGGCGAAAGAACTGGCTAAAAGGGAAGAGATCGAAAGATTCCTGGAGGACCTGCCGCATCGGTTTTTTGATGAGGACCAGCTGCATGCCTTCATCATTTCCCTTACCAAGGATCTGAGGACCGCTCTGGAACAGGTCGATCGTTTCCTGCCCTTTGTGGACAACTGGGCGACTTGCGATCAGATGTCACCTAAAGTGTTCAAGAAGCATCACCAGGAACTGTTACCGATGATCAAGACCTGGGTCATATCTGGAGAAATATATACGATTCGATTCGGGGTAGGGATGCTGATGCAGCATTTCCTGGATGAGGATTTCGATATCGCTTATCCTCATATCGTGGCAGGCATCCGTTCCGAGGCGTACTATGTGCGCATGATGCAGGCCTGGTACTTTGCGACGGCACTCGCAAAGCAATATGAGGCGGTCCTTCCTTTCCTGGTGGAACAAAGACTTGATCCCTGGACGCACAATAAAACGATCCAGAAGGCGGTGGAAAGCTACCGTATCACAGCTGAGCAGAAACTATATCTGAAGTCTCTGAAGATCAAATAAGCTTTAGTTTTCCTTTGCTTTATTTATAAAAATACGATATACTATCCTTCGGCTTTTTAAATTAGAACGATCGCGGCACGGGGCATACCAGGAGGGAGCCCCTTTGCTGATAAAGAAAGGTATATATGTTTGATGCACAAGAACTGATCGATCGGTTCCGTGAGCTGGTGCGTGAGGATGCTTCCGACACACGCAGAAGGAAGCTGATCCACGCCTATTACCGCCAGATCACACTGCAGGACGTCGATCCGGACCGAAAATTGTATGAACGATACCTGAAGGCCGGTCGAAAAGCGTTGATCCGGTATCTGAAAGGCCATCCCTTCAAGATCCGCATGGAAGAACCCGATGGAAGTGAGGAGTGGCTATGGTTCCGGACCGATCTGTTTACATACTTCATAGAGCAGGACATTCCGCGCGGTACGGTTAAGAAGGCATTGGAGGACAAGAGCCTCCGATTCATCGAGAAGGATCTGAAGCAACAGTTCCGAGCGCTGGAACCGGTCCATGAGGTCCTTGGCAGTCCTGTCACCGGGTATCTGGCCCAGCGTCTGATGGAAGGGCATATCCGCGAACTGGAAGCGCTGATGATGCACGACGCGGCGGATGTTCTGGTCGATGCCTTAACGGAAGAAGAGAAGGTCGAGATCCTTTCTGAAAGCCATTCTTATACAGGTGAATGGACGCTGACCTATCAGAGATATAAGTTTCTGAAAGAACAAACAGAAAGTGTACGCCGGCAGATCACGGACCGGATCCCGGAGAATCCCATCGATCTATATCCGAACGCCCGTGCGCTGCGCCGGCATTTCATATTGCATGTGGGTCCGACCAATTCTGGCAAAACGTATGACAGTCTGATTCGTTTCCGTGCCGCGGAAAAGGCTATTTATCTGGCACCACTGCGCCTGATGGCCAACGAGATCTATGATCAGACCAACCGCCTGGGCGTACCTTGTAACATGGAAACGGGCGAAGAGCACATCCTGCTGGAAGGGGCGGAACATACCGCCTGTACCATCGAACTGTTGAATCCACAGGAATATTTCGACGTTGCCGTCATCGATGAAGCCCAAATGATGGAGGACCAGGCGCGGGGCGGCAATTGGACGCAGGCGATCCTGGGCGTATGCGCGCCGGAGATCCACGTTTGTATGGCGCCTTATGCGGAGCAGCTGACGATCCGTTTGATCGAACTTTGTTCTGATACATACGAAGTCGTACGTCATGAGCGTGCAGTGCCCTTACGGCTGGACAGCCGGGAATTCCACTTCCCGGAGGATGTGGAAAAGGGCGACGCTCTCATCGTATTTTCGAAGAAATCCGTCCTGTATGTAGCCGCGGAATTGAGAGCACGCAATGTTTCCACCAGCGTCATCTACGGCGCGCTTCCTTATGACGTTCGTTCCAATGAGGTCGAGCGATTCGCTTCCGGACAGACCGATGTGGTGGTCGCAACGGATGCCATCGGCATGGGATTGAATCTGCCGATCCGCAGGATCGTATTCCTGGAGAACAATAAATTCGACGGCATGGAACGAAGAGACCTGAAACCTGCGGAGATCCAGCAGATCGCAGGCCGTGCCGGCCGGTATGGACAGTTCGAGATCGGGCTGTATACTTCAGAATTTGGAAAGCGGGAAGTCCGGAGGGCCTACCATACGCAGGTGGAGGATCTGACGAAGGCCTATCTCAAATTCCCAAGGACTTTGATCAGCATCCCATCGCCTATCTCCGTCCTGCTGGAGCAATGGGCTTCCATGGAGAATCCGGGGCTCTTCTGGAAGGGCAACATCGATGAGGAGATCAAACTGTGCCGCGAACTGGAAGAAATGTCCGACGACAAGCTTCTGATCTATGATTTTGCTATGATCCCCTTCGATACCGATGATCCGGACCTGCACGATATCTGGTTGGAACTGTTTTCCATTGCCGAGGCGGGGGATGATACTTATAATATCCTCCATTATCTGGCCAAACGGCCGTACGCCGGCATGGAACTGGATGATCTGGAACATGAGCATAAAAAGATCGGTCTTTTACTATATTATTCCTGGAAGCACTCCATCACTGAATATTCCGAAGCTCTGCTGGAGCGCAAGCACCAGGTCTGCGATGAGATGATCCGCCAATTGTCCCGCCAGAACTACGCTGTGCGGACATGCCCGGCCTGTGGCAGACGCCTGGCCTGGAACTGGCCGTACCGCTTATGCAATGATTGTTTCGAGAAGGAAGGAAACGGCAGATACCGCGAGCGTCGGTATCGGAAAGGCAGAAGATAATCATGTTGAATTCACAGAAATTGAGAGAGATCGCTCCGGAGCTGGATCCCTTGCGTCTGGGCACCGGATGGAGCATAGAGGACCTCTCCAAGCCGCAGATCATGATCGAAAGCACCTTCGGTGACAGCCATCCAGGCAGTGTGCATCTTCTGGAACTGGCAGAGGAAGCCAGACGGGGCATCCATGACGCGGGCGGACGCGGCGCACGGTATGTGACAACGGACATCTGCGATGGAGAAGCACAGGGCCATGACGGGATCAATTATTCTTTGGCCTCCCGCGACATGATCTGCAATATGATCGAGATCCACGCCGGAGCCACACCTTTCGATGGTGCGGTATTTGCAGCTAGCTGCGATAAAGGCATGCCTTCACATTTGATGGGGATCGGACGGGTCAATATTCCCTCCATCGTCATTACGGGGGGCGTCATGGATGCGGGTCCGGACCTTCTCACATTGGAGCAGATCGGTGCATACCATGCCATGTTTGAACGTGGGGAGATCTCGGAAGAGCAGATGAACTTCTACAAGACCCATGCCTGTCCTTCCTGCGGTGCCTGCTCGTTTATGGGGACTGCTTCCACAATGCAGATCATGGCAGAGGCTTTAGGACTCATGCTGCCCGGCACCGCCCTCATGCCCGCGACCTCCAAAGAATTGCGTGAGGCTGCCTATGAGGCCGGCAAACGCAGCGTAGCGCTTGCGGAGCAAGGGTTGAAGCCCAGAGATATGGTGACGTTGGATTCCTTTGAAAATGCGATCCTTGTGCACGCGGCGATCTCCGGGTCTACCAATTCATTGCTGCATATCCCAGCGATCGCACATGAATTTGGTCTGACGATCGATGGGGATACCTTTGATCGTCTGCATCGTGGTGCACACTATCTGCTGGATATCCGCCCTGCGGGTTTCTGGCCGGCGCAATATTTCTTTTATGCCGGCGGTGTACCACGTATCATGGAACAGATCCGGCCTTTCCTGCATTTGGATGCCATGACTGTTACCGGCCGGACTTTGGGAGAGAACCTGGATGCTTTGAAAGAGAACGGATTCTACGATCGGACCGATGCTTTGCTTCATGAGTATGCGCCGGGCCACACCTGGCAGGAGATCATCCGTCCCTATGAAGAAGCCTTGGGTACGGATGGCAGCATCGCCGTGCTGTACGGCAATATCGCACCGCAGGGTGCCGTAGTCAAACATACGGTCGTACCAAAGGAAATGTTCCAAGCAACACTTACCGCCCGTCCTTTCGATAGTGAAGAAGAGGCCATCGCGGCTGTTCTGTCGCACCGGATCCGTCCGGGGGATGCGGTGATCATCCGTTATGAAGGGCCGAAGGGGTCCGGCATGCCCGAGATGTTCTATACCACAGAGGCGATCTCATCCGATGCGGAACTTGGCGCGTCCATCGCTTTGCTTACGGATGGCCGGTTCTCCGGTGCATCCAAAGGCCCGGCGATCGGACATATTTCGCCGGAGGCCGCAGAGGGCGGACCTATCGCCTGCATCGAAGAGGGGGATCTGATCGAAATCGACATCCCTGCCAGACGCCTTCGGATGGTCGGGATCCATGGTGTTCCGGCTACAGAAGAAGAAGTCTGCAAGGAGCTTGAGAGACGCGCCAAAGTATTGCAGCCGTTCCATTCCAAGTATGCGTCCGGTGTGCTGAAGATCTATGCAGAACATGCCGTTTCTCCCATGAAAGGCGGGTATATGGCCTGATGGATCGAAAAGAGTATTTGAGATATCTGGTCAGGACGGCAGGTCCAGCCTTGGAGGCAGCCTCAAAAGGCCGTCTGCGCGCAGGCTTTCCCATCGAGGAGAAAGAAAGGACGCATCGAGCCGTTTGCTCCTATTTTGAATGGATCGGTCGACTGGTCTGCGGGATCTCACCATGGTTGGAAGCAGAAGTCGAGAATCCGGGAGAAGCCTCTCTGCAGATCGCCTATCGTGCCATGACACTGAAGGCCATCAAGGGACAATTCGATCCTGCATCACCAGACTATGCCGGTTTTGACGCGCACATCCCCCAGGAGGCACAATTCCTGGTAGATCTGGCGTTCCTTGCGCAAGGCCTGCTAAGGGCGCCGCGGGCGCTCTTGCGATCGATCGATGCACAGACGCGCGATCGCATCCTGCAGGTCATGGAACAGTCCCGGGAGATCCGTCCATATCCTTGCAATTGGATCCTGTTCTCCGCTGTGGTGGAAGCTTTGATCGAAGCTTGGACCGGGTCCTGTGATGAGAAGCCTGTCTCTTATGCTTTGACACAGATGGATGCATGGTATAAAGGAGACGGGGTCTATGGGGACGGGCCTGAGTTTGCGGCGGACTATTACAACAGCTATGTGATCCATCCTATGCTTGAGACCCTCGCAGATCAGTTCCCGGAACTATGCGGGGATGAGCTCCTGCATAGGATCCGTGCCAGGAGCATCCGGTACGCCGGGATCCAATATCGGATGATCGCGCCGGATGGATCCTTTCCAGCGACAGGTCGGTCCATCACGTATCGCTGTGGTGCTTTCCATCATTTGGCAGACAGTGCGCTCAGACATCAGCTGCCGGAGAACGTATCAGCCGCCGCGGTACGTGATTCCTTAGGTAAAGTGATCCTAAGGACTCTGTCAGATGAAAACTTTCGCTATGATCGAGCCCTGTGGATCGGTCTGTGTGCGCATCAGCCGGCACTGGGAGAGGATTATATCTCCACGGGCAGTTTATACCTGTGTGCGACGGCTTTTCTGCCGCTCGGTCTCTCGGAAAGGGATCCATTCTGGACTGAAGCGGTGTCTGACGAAGGTGTCTGGTCCAGAGAAGACGTGTCCCGAGACAGCGCCTATCATGAAACTAAAGAATAGAGGAGACTGTATTTGAATATAAGCAGTTGTTTCCTGGGTCAGCAGCCGCTGACTGAAAAAGAATTGAAGAACATCCAGCCCATCGCGCTGGCATACATTGGTGATACGATCTTCGACGTGTATCTGCGCAGCCGCCTGGTTGCATTTACGACCTTGACGCCTGCAGGTCTGCATCAGGCAGCCTCCCGGTATGCCAATGCATCCGCGCAGGCACAAATCATGTACCGCATCGAAAAGACGCTGACGGAAGAAGAGCACGAGATCTTCCGCAGAGGCCGCAATGCCAAAAGCCACACGATCCCTAAAAATGCAAAACCCTATGATTACCGTATGGCGACGGCGTTTGAATGCCTGCTGGGCTATTTATATCTCTCCGGTCAGGATCAAAGGCTGATCGAAGTATTGGAAACGGCCGTTCCCGAATTGATCGAGGAGGTAAGCTGATATGAAACGTGAGACCATGTATGTGATCGGACGCAACGCAGTGCGCGAAGTCCTGGAATCCGGGCATGAGGTGGAGAAACTCCTGGTCTTATCTTCCGGCAGGGACGAAACATTGACAGCTCTTGTTCAATTGGCGAAGGAGCGTAAGATCCCGATCGAATATCGTACCCGTGAAGAGTTGAACAAGGTCCGTTCCGGCAACCACCAGGGCATCATCGCAGCCTGTGCAGGTTATGGTTTCGTTGAAGTCGAGGATATCCTGGTGAACGCACGTGCGCGGGGGGAGGCTCCCTTCATCCTGATCCTGGAAAGCATCCAGGATCCGCACAATCTGGGAGCGATCATCCGCACGGCAGAGACGGCCGGCGTCCATGGCGTCATCATCGGTAAGAACCGGGCTGTAGGATTGACGTATGCGGTCGCGAAAACAGCTGCAGGTGCCTTGGAATACGTTCCGGTCGCACAGGTGACCAATCTGGTGCGGACGATCGATCGATTGAAAAAAGAAGGACTGTGGGCTGTTTGCGCCGATATGGATGGAGAGATGATCTACGATGCTGACCTGACAGGGCCGATCGCTCTGATCATCGGTGGAGAACATGAGGGCATCGGTCGGTTGGTGAAAGAACACTGCGATCGCACCGTACGCCTGCCGATGCAAGGACATATCACATCTCTGAACGCCTCCGTTGCCGCCGGCATCAGCGTGTATGAGATCGTACGGCAGCGAAGGGAGGCAGGGCATGCCTAAACGCAGTGATGAAAGCATGGTCCAGGAGATCCAGGCGCAAGGGCCGGCGGAAAGCCGCAAGATACTGGAGGAGCTCTTCGTCAGGTATAAGGATTTCGTACGTACCCGGACCCATTCCTATTTTCTGGTCGGTGCCGATCGTGATGACTTGATCCAGGAGGGGATGATCGGACTGTATAAAGCAGTACTGGATTTCGATCCCTCCCGGGAATCTTCGTTTCGTTCCTTTGCTGATATCTGCGTCCGGCGACAGATCTTGACTGCTGTACGCAACGCGAACCGTTTGAAACATTATCCCTTGAATTCTTCTATTTCTTTGAACAGCAAAGTGCAGGAGGATGGGGAAGAGCAGGAATATACCTTGATGGACGTGCTTGCCGACAGCCGCATCGTCGATCCGGAAACAAACTACGTGAGTGCGGAAGAGAAGCGCCGTATCGAATCACAGATCGTAGAGACCTTAAGTCCATTGGAAAAGCAGGTCCTGGATCTATATAT
Source organism: Clostridiales bacterium (assembly GCA_024689505.1). GTDB lineage: Bacteria > Bacillota > Clostridia > Lachnospirales > Bianqueaceae > RUG159. The sequence goes on along the minus strand of JAILDJ010000124.1, from coordinate 7,363 downwards.
CGAAGGCTTGGACTATCAGCAGATCGCCAGGGTCCTGGAACGCCCACCTAAATCGATCGATAACGCGCTGCAGCGTGCCCGGCATAAAGTTTCTGACATCGCCTGCATGGATAAAGACTGATCATTTTTCCCTGAAAAGGTGCATTTATCCCACGGTACTTGTGCCGATACAAAGCCCGCGCTATACTAGGGCCATCATCAATCGATGGGAAGGAGGAACCGATTTACGATGCAGTGGTTATATATTTGGGTCGGTATCCTGGTAGCTGCGGTGATCATCGAAGCATTCAGCATGCAGCTGATGACGATCTGGTTCGCGATCGGCGCGATCTGCGCTTGGATCGTCTCCGTTATCGGCGGTCCGGTCTGGCTGCAATGGTGCGTGTTTGCCGGTGTATCCGTGCTCACTTTGATCCTCACACGTCCGATCGCGCTGAAATATCTGAATCCAAAACGCGAGCCGACCAATGCGGATGCCGTACCGGGTAAAGAAGGTATCGTCGTTGCAGAGGTCCGTCCGATCGAAGGGATCGGTCAGATCAAAGTCGGCGGTCAGATCTGGTCCGCGAAGCCGGAGAATGGCACAGAAGTCATTCCGGTCGGAACGCAGGTGCAGGTCGTGCGTATCGAAGGCGTCAAAGCCGTCATACGCGTTTTGGAACAAAAAGAATCATAATCTAATAGTAAAGGAGATACTTTTATGAATCCTCTGTACATCATTATTGGTGTGATCGTCATTCTGGCACTGATCGTTGTCTGCAATTTCCGGATCGTGCCTCAGGCCAATGCCTACGTCATCGAACGTCTTGGCGCTTACAAACAGACCTGGGAAGTCGGTCTGCATTTCCTGGTGCCTTTCATCGACCGCGTCGAACGCAGAGTCAATCTGAAGGAGCAGGTCGCGGATTTCCCGCCGCAGCCCGTTATTACCAAGGATAATGCCACGATCCAGATCGATACCGTTGTTTTCTTCCAGATCACGGATCCTAAGGCTTATACCTATGGTGTCGAGAAACCCATGATCGCCATCGGCAATCTGTCGGCTACGACCCTGCGTAACATCATCGGTGACCTGGAACTGGATGAAACCTTCACATCTCGTGACATCATCAATACCAAGATGCGTACCATCCTGGACGAAGCGACCGATCCTTGGGGCATCAAGGTCAACCGCGTGGAAGTCAAGAACATCATCCCACCGGCAGAGATCCAGCAGGCCATGGAGAAGCAGATGAAGGCTGAGCGTGAAAAACGTGAGTCCATCCTGCGTGCAGAAGGTAATAAGCAGTCCCAGATCCTGGTGGCCGAAGGTAAGAAAGAAGCGCAGATCCTGGAAGCTGAAGCTGAGAAAGAAGCAGCGATCCTGCGTGCGGACGCACAGCGTGCCGCGAAGATCCTGGAAGCGCAAGGTGAAGCGGAAGCGATCCTTAAAGTCCAGCAGGCAACAGCGGAAGGTATCCGCATGCTGAAAGAAGCCGGCCCGGACAGCGGCGTCATCTCTCTCAAGAGCCTGGACGCCTTCGCCAAAGCGGCCGATGGTAAAGCAACGAAGATCATTATTCCTTCCGAACTGCAGTCTTTGGCAGGTCTTGTGACATCCGCCATCGAAGTTGCAAAACCCGTAGAAAAAGAAAAGTGATCTATGGATCATTCACAAGAGGCCGGCATAAAAGCCGGCCTTTTTAAGTTGATTTATTTGCATGGATGCGCTACAATGGTTCTATATTATGCAAAGGAATCGTGGAACATGGATGATGCCGTATTTATGAAAGAAGCCCTCGTCGAGGCAGAAAAAGCCTTCGCCCTTGGGGAAACGCCGATCGGCTGCGTCATCGTACAGGATGACGTCATTATCGGCCGCGGGTACAACCGGCGCAATCAGGCCGGCTGTGCGCTGTGCCATGCCGAGATCGATGCGATCCGCGAGGCGAGCGAAGTCGTGGGGGATTGGCGTCTGGATACCTGCACCATCTATATTACATTGGAACCGTGTCCCATGTGTGCCGGTGCCATTGTACAAGCCAGGATCCCGCGGGCTGTCATCGGTGCCATGAATCCTAAGGCCGGCTGTGTGGGCTCCATCCTGGACCTGCTGCACGAGCCGCGTTTCAACCATCAGGTGGAAACGGTGACAGGTGTGTTGGAAGAAGAAAGCCGTCAATTGATGCAGGATTTTTTCAAAGCATTACGAGAAAGAGATAGAAAACGCAAAGAGGAAGGAAGAGAACGATCATGATCAAAACGGACAAAGCGCCTTTGTTTGCCGTGATCGATATTGGCAGCGGACAAGTCGGGCTGAAGATCGCGCAGCTGTCCCTGCAGACCGGAAAACTCACGATCCTTGAGGATGTGACGAAGAGCATCCCCTTAGGGCGTGATACCTTTTCTACCGGACGGATCAGCACCAATATGCTGGATCTGCTGTGCCAGGCATTGGGCGGTTTCCGTCAGCTGATGCGGGAGTACAAGGTCCGCAGATATAAAGCGGTGGCGACCAGTGCGTTCCGTGAAGCACGGAATCGTGAGTATGTGCTGGAACAGATCAAGATCCGAACGAATCTGAACGTCGACATCCTGACCAGATCCCAGGAACGGTATTATATGCAGCTCGCTGTGCGCCGCAACATCGCTGGTTTTGATAAACTGCGCAAAGAAGGGCTCCTGGTCTTGAATATCGGAGCTGGTACTTTGCAATTGTCCGGTTATGGAAAGAGCGGTCTGGTCTACAATCAAAGCTTCCAGCTGGGTTCCCTGCGCGTACGTCAGCTGCTTTCCTCCATCGAGGACAATTCTCTGCAGTTCCCCAAAGTCCTGGAGGAATATGTTCTGACCCATATTGGGTCGCAGGAGTACCCCTACACACATTTTGCTGCGACGGGCAGTGTCATCGAGGCGCTGATGTCCTACAATATCCTTTCCGACAAAAATACCAGAGCAGATTTCGACAAGAATTATGAACGCCTCATCTATATGCCCACCCAGGCCATGACCAGCCGTCTGCGCATTGACAACGAGCACGCGCGGTCCGTCGTGCCTACGTTGATCCTGCTGCATACCTTCTGGTCCAGGCTCGAAGCTGCATCGCTCCTGTGCCCGAAGTGTTCCATGGCGGGGGGCATCCTGTTGGAGATCGCCGGCAACCTTTCCAGCGAGACGGATGATTCCTTTGAGGAGGATATCCTGAGCGGTGCCCGGTTGATGGCGGGTCAGTATACCAAAGATGAAAAGCATGTGGAGGATGTCCTTTCCAAGGCGATCCTGTTGTTCGATAAACTGGCCAAATCCCATGGTTTAACGCCGCGGGGACGGCTGCTGCTGCAGCTCGCGGTCCTGTTCCACGAGACCGGCAAGGCCATCTCCATGTCTGAATATGAGAATTATTCCGCTATGCTCACAGCTTCCAGTGACATCATCGGACTGGCAGCCGATGAGGAGAAAATGGTGGAACTGCTGGTCCGGTACCATGAGGGGCCTGAACCTGGGGATCAGGACGATACCTATATGTCTCTGTCTCATAAAAACCGTATGCTGGTGTCAAAACTGATCGCGATCCTGCAGCTGGCCTGTGCCATGGACGCCAGCCATCGTCAGAAACTGATGGAGCCGCAGATCAAGATCTCTGAAGATAAACTCAGGATCCGTGTCATACCGAAGGAAAGCTTCTTATTGGAACGATGGGCCTTCGAACGTCATACCGCGTTCTTCTTTGACGTTTTCGGCCTGGAACCGCAGCTGCGTCTGCAAAAGGAAGGAAATAAATGATCATGGTTGGTGAAATATATAATAAGCCTGAAAATCTGATCAGTCGGGAATTGAGTTGGCTGGAATTCAACCAGCGTGTTCTGGATGAGGCGACAGATCCGAAGAATCCGCTGTTAGAGCGTGGCAAATTCCTTGCGATCACTTCTTCCAACCTGGACGAATTCTTTATGGTCCGCGTGGGTTCATTGAAGGACGCGATCCACAGTGATATCAATAAGCCGGATCCGGCAGGCCTCACACCAAAGCAGCAGATGAAGCGTGTCGCCGCCCGTGCGCATACCATGATCAAGGATCAGTACGAGATCTATAATAAATCATTCATCCCTGCGTTGGAAAAGCAGGGGATACGTGTGATCAGCCGCGACCAGGCGCGCAAAGAATATTTCGATGTGCTGGAGGACTACTTCGATCAGGAGATCTTTCCGGTCGTGACCCCTATGGCGGTCGATCCGGGCCGTCCCTTCCCGCTGATCCTCAATCGCAGTCTGAATATCGCGCTGCAGATCGAGAAAGAGGATGGGGATCCGGTCTTCGCGACCGTACAGGTTCCCTCTGTATTGGATCGTTTGGTCCCCTTGAGCAAGGATCGTCGGACTTTCGTCCTTCTGGAGGACGTGATCTCCATGTTCCTGGGGCAGTTGTTCCCCAATCAGAAGATCCTCAGCAGCACCTGCTACCGGATCACGCGTAACGCGGATATGGAATTCAAAGAAGAAGATGCGCCGGATCTGCTGGAGGAGATGGCACGTTCCGTCAAACAGCGGAAATGGGGTCAGGCAGTCCGCCTTGAGATCTCTGAGGACGCGCCGGAGGCCATCATCCATATCCTGAAAAAAGCGCTGGAAGTCGAGGAGAAGGACATTTACTTGATCAATGGGCCTGTGGATCTCGGCTTTGCGTCGAAATTCGCGAAGATCCCGGGTACGGAAGACTTGCAGTTCGCAGCGCTCAGACCGCAGGAACCGGCGGACCTTTTCGATGAGGATGATATTTTCGAGGCGATCCGTAAGAAAGATATCCTCATGCACCATCCCTACGAGTCCTTCGACCCTGTCGTGCAATTCGTTTCCAAAGCGGCTGATGATCCTGATGTCTTGGCGATCAAGCAAACGCTGTACCGCGTCAGCGGCCAGTCTCCCATCATCCGTGCGTTGGCCCGTGCGGCTGAAAATGGCAAGCAGGTCACCGTACTGGTCGAAGTCAAAGCCCGATTCGATGAGGAAAACAACATCCACTGGGCCCGCAGACTCGAGCAGGCAGGATGCCATGTCATTTACGGTCTGGTCGGCTTGAAGACGCATTGCAAGATCACGCTGGTCGTACGCCGGGATGAGGATGGGATCCGCCGTTACGTGCATATGGGCACGGGCAACTATAATGATGTCACTGCGCGCTTGTATACGGATCTGGGACTTTTCACCTGTAAGGAAAACTTCGGCATGGATGCCTCTTTCCTGTTCAATAGTATTTCCGGTTATGGGGATCCACCAGAGTACTATAAGGTGTCGACTGCACCTTTAGGCCTGCGCCGGACGTTCCTTGAGCTGATCCGTCGAGAGAAAGAACTGGCGGAGCGGGGCGAAGAGGCGCATATCATCGCGAAATGCAATTCGCTTCTCGATACGGAGATCATCTGCGCATTGTATGAAGCTTCCAATGCCGGCGTCAAGATCGATCTGATCGTGCGCGGTATCTGCTGCATCCGTCCGGGACGGCCCGGTCTGTCCGAAAACATTCGTGTGCGCAGTATCGTCGGATGGCTGCTGGAACACAGCCGTATTTATTACTTCCTGAATGGGGGCCAGGAGGAGATCTATCTCTCCAGCGCAGACTGGATGCCGCGTAATCTGGACCGCCGTGTCGAGCTGATGTTCCCGGTGGAAGAGCCCGATCATATGGAGCGCCTGAAGGGGATCCTGGAGACGCTCCTTACGGACAATCAAAAAGCCCGCAGAATGGATGCTGAGGGTGTGTATACCCGCGTATCTGACAAGAGTGAGGAACCTGTGAGTGCACAGGAGACCTTCTATCAGGAAGCATTGAAGGCGGTACAAGAACATACATTGCATCAGGATTCCGCCATCTTCCAGCCGATGCGGGCTCCGCATGAGGTATCGTTCGATGGAGAAGGATAAGCGGAAAAAATGGTTGCATATCATCCTGTGGGGCTTCTTGGACGCATTGTTGATCGTACCTGTGATCCTGTTGCTCTGGTGGTTCGGCCAGTTGATCGAAGAAAAGCGGCAGGAGCCTAAAGAAATGGATCCGCCTGCGGTTTCTTGGGAGATCCCTATATTGCCATCCGCAGCCGTACTGCAAGGAGAATTTGAATTATGACTGTTTTTCGCAAAGCCCTGTCGGGCGAAAGAGACCAATTGATCGATTTTGGCAACTATGTGTTCAGCCATGACCATCGTCCGCATGATTTCAAAGCGATCCTGCCGAAAGTCTACGGAGATGGGCATGAGATCGAAAGTTTCCATTTCGTGGCGGAGGAGGAAGGCAGGATCCGCGGTATGATCGCGGCATATCCCCATACGTACAATGTCGCCGGCAACACGCTGAAGACCCGATTCATCGGCACCGTCAGCGTGCATCCATATACCCGCGGCGGCGGTTACATGAAGAAGATCATGCAGATGATCGATGAAGAGATCGCCGCAGACGGAACCGACTACGCCGCCTTGGGTGGGCAACGCCAGCGATATCGCTATTTCGGCTATGAGCTCGGTGGTATGGCCCTGTCCTTTGTTGTGGATACGGCGAACCTCAAGCACACGGTGGGACCGTTGGATGAAAGCATTTCCCTGGTACCGGTGGAGGCAGAGGATGACGCGCTTCTGGATCAGTTGTATGCCAAATATCTGACACGTCCCGTGACAGGCCGCAGTCGTGAGGAGTTTTATGAAGTCCTCATCACTTGGGGCTCCAGGATCTATGCAGTCTTTGAGGACGTGACGTGTGTCGGTTATCTGGTACTCTCCAACGATGGCAAACGTGTCATGGAGACACAGTTGGACGATGTGTCTCGACTACCTGATATATTGAATACCTATCTGAACTGGTATGATCAGCATGCGGTGACCGTTGTCGTACGTCGTTATGAGACTGCGTTGATCGATGTCCTGACACCGATGGCGGAGGACGTTTCCATCGAAAACAACCTCAGCTATAAGATCTACAATTATCCGAAAGTCCTCAAAGCATTTCTGGAGTTGAAGCAGCAGCATGAAGTACTGGAAGATGGATCGTTCGTGCTTGAGATCTCTGGAAAAGCGAAGATGCGGATCGAGATTTTCCAAGGAAAGGTCGCCGTTACGGAGACCGAGGATCCGGCGGACTGGGTCCTAGCGGATACAGAAGCGGTGCGGTATCTGACATCGCCGGAACCTTTGTTCCGCAGCGTTCTGCCTGCATGCGTACCCGGTTCCTGGTTCCCGTTATCTTTCGGCATGTCGCCATTGGAAGAGTTTTAAACATGAAAAAAGCCCTGATACTGTAAAAAGTACCAGGGCGCTTTTGATCATAGCGATCAATCAGCGAAGCAGATGCCCATATCTTTGGCCGCGCGAACCACCTGATCATCCTTCGGAACGAATTT
>JAILDJ010000103.1 GCA_024689505.1 Clostridiales bacterium | reverse complement strand
TGCCCAGATCCACGCCGATACTGGTATTGAATAACATGCTGGTCTAAAGCTCCTTATCAGAGTATCACTCTCCTATTATAAGCATGTTGATCATGATTGTCAAAGTATATTTTAATCTTCCAGTATATGCTCCATACCCTGGCCCATGATGGAATGCACATGATCATCCGCCAGTGCGTAGAAGACCTGTTTGCCGTCTCTGCGGCTGCGCACCAGTTTGTTCTGCTTGAGAAGGCGCAGCTGATGAGAGATGGCCGACTGGGTCATGTTCAGGGCCGCAGCCAGGTCGCACACACACAGTTCCTGGTCGAACAAAGCGAAGAGGATCCGGATGCGCGTGGAATCCCCGAAGACCTTGAAAAGTTCTGCCAGATCGTACAATGAATCCTCGTCCGGCAAACGGCTCTGCACCTTCAGCAAAAGATCCTTGTGAATCTCCGGCACGTCACAATGCTCTATATCAAAAATGGACATTTATATCGTCTCCTTGCTCACAGATTCTTGACCCGCAGCGTGCGGATCGCATTCAGGACAGCCAGTACCATCACGCCTACGTCCGCGAAAATGGCCAGCCACATGCCCGCGATACCAAACGCGCCAAGACCTAAGCAGATCAGTTTGACCCCGATCGCGAATATGATGTTTTCATAAACGATGCGCATGCACTTGCGCGCGATGCGGATCGCCTTGGAGATCTTCAGCGGATCATCATCCATCAGGACGATATCGGCCGCTTCGATCGCGGCGTCGGATCCCAGAGCGCCCATGGCGATGCCGATGTCGGCACGCATCAAGACCGGCGCATCATTGATACCATCGCCCACGAAAGCCAGTGTCTTGCCATCCCGCAGCATCGCCTCGACCTGCTCGACCTTGTCCTGCGGCATCAGTTCCGCACGCACTTCATCGATGCCAAGCGCTTTTGCAACGGCTTCTCCTGCCTGTCTGCGATCGCCCGTGAGCATCACCGTGCGCTCGACACCGGCTTTCTTCAGCCGCCGCAGCGCTTCCTGCGCGTTCTCTTTGACACGATCGCTGATCAGGATACTGCCCAGATACTGTTCGTCCTTTGCAACGTAGACGACCGTGCCGGGATGCTGGTTCTCTTTCGGCGCGACCTTGACCCGCTGCATCAGTTTCAGATTCCCGACGGCGATCTCATGACCATCGACATCGGCGATCAAGCCTTCTCCGCTGACATCTTCCACCGCACCGATGCGCTCCGGCCGGATCTCCTGCCGATAGGCTTCTTTCAGGCTGAGGGCGATGGGATGATTGCTGTGGTATTCGGCATAGGCCGCCATTTCCAGCAGTTCATCCTTTGTCGTTCCGACGGGCGCCATCTCCGTTACTTCGAAGACCCCCTGCGTAAGGGTGCCGGTCTTATCGAATACCATGGTCTTCACCTTGGACAGGGATTCCAGATACACCGATCCTTTGACCAGTACACCGGCACGGCCGGCCCCGCCGATCCCCGCGAAGAATCCCAGCGGGATGCTGATGACCAAGGCGCAGGGACAGCTGATGACCAGGAAGGTCAAAGCACGCAGCAGCCACTGGCTCCACATGGCTTCCTGCCCCAGGATCAGACGCACCATCGGCGGCAGCACCGCCAGTGCCAGAGCACTGTAGCAGACCGCCGGCGTATAATAACGAGCAAAACGTGAGATGAAATTCTCCGAACGGGACTTGCGTGAAGAGGCGTTTTCGACCAGTTCCAGGATCTTTGAAGCAGTGGACTCACCAAATTCCTTGGTGGTACGGATGCGCAGCACGCCCGTCATGTTGATCATGCCGCTGAGGACCTCGTCCCCTTCTTTGGCCGTGCGCGGCACGCTTTCACCCGTCAAGGCACTGGTGTCCAGAGATGAACTGCCGCTGATCACGACGCCATCGATCGGAATCTTTTCGCCCGGCCGGACCAGCAGGATCGTGCCGATCTCCACATCGTCCGGATCCGTTTCTTCAGTAGTACCATCCTCCAGTTCCACGTTCGCCACGTCCGGACGTATGTCCATCAGCGCGCCGATGCTGGCACGGCTCCGTCCGACAGCATAGCTCTGGAACAGTTCGCCGATCTGGTAGAACAACATAACCGCCACGCCTTCGACGTATTCACCGATCAAGATAGCGCCGACCGTGGCCACCGCCATCAGGAAATTCTCGTCAAAGACCTGCCGTTTCCGAATGCCCTTCCATGCCCGCAGCAGGATATCGTATCCGATGGTGCAATACGGGATCATATAGGCGGCAAAACGTACCCAACCGGGCACTTTCATCAGGCGGGTGATGATTTCGATCAAAAGAATGCATGCTGCCGCGATCAGGATGCGCAGCAGCATGCGTTTTTGCTTTTTATTCATAGGAAGATCTCACAGTCATCCTCAACTTTTTTGCAGTTGGCGAGCACCCGCTGCATGACCTCGTCACGATCTACGCCGTCTTCGAACTCCACCTGCATCTTCAAAGTCATGAAATTGACTACAGCGCACTTGACGCCTTCTGTCTCGTTCGCGGCCTGCTCCATTTTGTTGGCGCAATTCGCACAATCCACGTCGATCTTATATGTTTTCTTCATCTCCGGGTCTCCCTTCATTTGAACAATTGTTCACATGTTAGTTTCATTATAGCACGCCGGCCCGTGGTGTCAATACTTTTCATGATTTTTTATAGATTTTTGCAATGAAGTAATCCTTATCATCAATATTTGGATCAGATTTTGTATTTCCCAGCTTTATATCCACTGAAAAAGAGTTCAAAGTGGATGCGAAAATGAAAAAAGTC
>JAILDJ010000102.1 GCA_024689505.1 Clostridiales bacterium | reverse complement strand
TGCCCAGATCCACGCCGATACTGGTATTGAATAACATGCTGGTCTAAAGCTCCTTATCAGAGTATCACTCTCCTATTATAAGCATGTTGATCATGATTGTCAAAGTATATTTTAATCTTCCAGTATATGCTCCATACCCTGACCCATGATGGAATGCACATGATCATCCGCCAGCGCGTAGAAGACCTGTTTGCCGTCCCTGCGGCTGCGCACCAGTTTGTTCTGCTTGAGCAGGCGCAGCTGATGAGAGATGGCCGACTGGGTCATGTTCAGGGCCGCAGCCAGGTCGCACACACACAGTTCCTGGTCGAACAAAGCGAAGAGGATCCGGATGCGCGTGGAATCCCCGAAGACCTTAAAAAGTTCTGCCAGATCGTACAATGAATCCTCGTCCGGCAAACGGCTCTGCACCTTCAGCAAAAGATCCTTGTGGATCTCCGGCACGTCACAATGCTCTATATCAAAAATGGACATTTATATCGTCTCCTTGCTCACAGATTCTTGACCCGCAGCGTGCGGATCGCATTCAGGACGGCCAGTACCATGACGCCTACGTCCGCGAAAATGGCCAGCCACATGCCCGCGATACCAAACGCGCCAAGACCTAAGCAGATCAGCTTGACACCGATCGCGAATATGATATTTTCATAGACGATGCGCATGCACTTGCGCGCGATGCGGATCGCCTTGGAGATCTTCAACGGATCATCATCCATCAGGACGATATCGGCCGCTTCGATCGCGGCGTCGGATCCCAGAGCGCCCATGGCGATGCCGATGTCGGCACGCATCAAGACCGGTGCATCGTTGATACCATCGCCCACGAAAGCCAGTGTCTTGCCATCCCGAAGCATCGCCTCGACCTGCTCGACCTTGTCCTGCGGCATCAGTTCCGCACGCACTTCATCGATGCCAAGCGCTTTTGCAACGGCTTCTCCTGCCTGTCTGCGATCGCCCGTCAGCATGACCGTGCGCTCGACACCGGCTTTCTTCAGTCGGCGGATCGCCTTCTGCGCGTTCTCTTTGACCCGATCGCTGATCAGGATGCTGCCCATATACTGTTCGTCTTTCGCTACGTAGACGACCGTGCCGGGATGCTGGTTCTCTTTTGGTGTGACCTTGACACGCCGCATCAGTTTCAGGTTCCCAACGGCGATCTCATGACCATCCACGTCCGCGATCAAGCCTTCTCCGTTGACGTCTTCCACCGCACCGATGCGCTCCGGCCGGATCTCCTGCCGATATGCTTCTTTCAGGCTGAGCGCGATGGGGTGGTTGCTGTGGTATTCGGCATAGGCCGCCATTTCCAACAGCTCATCTTTTGTAGCTCCAACGGGCTCCATCTCCGTCACTTCGAAGACCCCCTGAGTAAGGGTGCCGGTCTTATCGAAGACCATGGTCCTGACTTTGGACAAGGCTTCCAGATAGACGGAGCCCTTGACCAGGACACCGGCACGGCCGGCTCCGCCGATCCCCGCGAAGAATCCCAGCGGGATGCTGATGACTAAAGCGCAGGGGCAGCTGATGACCAGGAAGGTCAGCGCACGCAGGACCCACTGGCTCCACATAGCTTCCTGCCCCAGGACCAAACGCACCACGGGCGGCAGCACCGCCAATGCCAAAGCACTGTAACAGACCGCCGGCGTATAATACCGGGCAAACCGGGAAATGAAATTCTCGGACCGGGACTTACGGGAAGACGCGTTCTCGACCAGTTCCAGGATCTTCGAGGCGGTGGACTCACCAAATTCCTTTGTCGTACGGATGCGCAGCACGCCCGTCATGTTGATCATGCCGCTGAGGACTTCATCACCCTCTTTCGCGGTGCGGGGCACACTTTCACCCGTCAGAGCGCTGGTATCCAGAGAAGAACTGCCGCTGATCACGACGCCATCGATCGGAATCTTCTCCCCAGGCCGGACCAACAGGACCGTGCCGATCTCCACATCGTCCGGATCCGTTTCTTCAGTGGTACTATCCTCCAGTTCCACGTTCGCGACATCGGGGCGTATGTCCATCAATGCGCCGATACTGGCTCGGCTCCGTCCGACAGCATAGCTCTGGAACAGTTCGCCGATCTGGTAGAACAACATGACAGCAACGCCTTCGACGTATTCACCGATCAAGATAGCGCCGACCGTGGCCACCGCCATTAAGAAGTTCTCGTCAAAGACCTGCCGTTTCCGGATGCCTTTCCACGCCCGCAGCAGGATGTCATATCCGATGGTGCAATACGGGATCATATAGGCGGCAAAACGCACCCAACCGGACACTTCCACCAGCCGGGTGATGACTTCGATCAAAAGAATGCATGCTGCCGCGATCAGGATGCGCAGCAGCATGCGTTTTTGTTTTTTGTTCATAAGAAGATCTCGCAATCGTCTTCAACCTTTTTGCAGTTGGCAAGGACCCGCTGCATGACCTCATTGCGGTCAGCACCGTCCTCAAACTCGACCTGCATCTTGAGCGTCATAAAGTTGACGACCGCAGCTTTGACGCCTTCTGTCGCATTGGCAGCCTGCTCCATTTTATTGGCACAATTGGCACAGTCCACTTCGATCTTATATGTCTTTTTCATATCGGATCTCCCTTTCATTTGAACAATTGTTCATATGTTGGTACCATTATAACACACTGGCCTGCGGTGTCAATACTTTTCATGATTTTTTATAGATTTTTGCAATGAAGTAATCCTTATCATCAATATTTGGATCAGATTTTGTATTTCCCAGCTTTATATCCACTGAAAAAGAGTTCAAAGTGGATGCGAAAATGAAAAAAGTC
>JAILDJ010000089.1 GCA_024689505.1 Clostridiales bacterium | reverse complement strand
GAAAACCTTTTGACCTACATCAGCACGTTACAGGAAGAATTGGTCCGGGCCGGAGTCCTTCCGGAGGATTATGACTTTGCCGGGCATCGGGAACTCGTCGGCATGCAGGCGGGCGATGTACCCGTTACCTACGCTGATGCTGCGGCCCTGGAACGCGATTATGGGTTTACACCCAGGATCGGTATCAGAGAAGGTCTGAGGGCCTTTGCAGCGTGGTACAAGGCCTATTACGGATGATTGGAGCAAGCACGAAACATGCTTTGTGAACAGAGATTTTTTGAGCTCTACCATCGGGACGCTAGCGGTCTCGGTTTTTCGCCGTACCGCATCTGCCCGATCGGCGCTCATAGCGATCATAATCTGGGTAAGATTACAGGACTTGCCATCGATAAAGGCATCCATATCGCCTTCAGCCCCAAGCAGAACGGTGTCATCGAAATGACTTCGCTGCAGTTTCCGAAACGCGCGCAGTGGCATATCAAAGAAGTCGGTACGAAGACGGGGGACTGGGCAGATTATCTGCGTGGCGCCACTTGGGCACTGTCCAAGAACTATACTTTGCAAGTAGGCCTCTGCGGCGTTATCGAAGGCAGTTTGCCCATCGGTGGCTTGAGCAGCAGCGCGGCTGTCATCCTTGCCTTCTTGGATGCCCTTTGCCGTGTCAATGGGATCCAACTTGAGCCTCAGGAATTGATCGATATCGCTTTTGATGCGGAGAAAAACTATGTGGGCGTCAATGTGGGAACATTGGACCAAAGCTGCGAAGTCCTGAGCAAAAAGGACCATCTGCTGTACCTGGACTGCAAGGACAACAGTTATGAACTGATCCCGACCAGTCCTTCGATGCGGCCTTACAAGATCGCCATTTTCTTCAGTGGTCTGGAACATAGTTTAGCAGGATCCAAGTACAACATGCGAGTCGATGAACTGCGGGCCGGGGTATATGCCTTGCAGGCCTTCAGCGGCTATGAGTATGGTAAGTTCCAGGAAGCGAACGCTCGGGACATCAGTTTTGAAATCTATCAGGCTTACAAGGACCAGCTGCCGGTACAATGGGCAAGACGTTGTGAGCATTGGTATACGGAGTTCCAGCGGGTGGAAGCCGGTGCTGAAGCATGGCGCCGGGGCGACCTCGAAGCCTATGGAAAGCTTTCTTTCGAATCCGGCTGGAGCAGCATCCATAATTGGGAATCCGGCGCTCCGGAGCAGATCAAACTGTACGAGATCATGACAGAGACCAGCGGTATCTACGGCGGACGGTTCTCTGGCGCGGGTTTCAAAGGCTGCTGCATGGCGCTTGTGGACCCTGAGAAGGTGGACAGTATCCGCGAAGAAGTCGAGCGCAAATACCTGACTGCTTTTCCTGAAATGCGTGGAAAATACAGTTTCCATATCTGTGAAAGCGCAGATGGTGTTGCACTGTGTGAGGAAGGAGCCAACGCATGAAATGTGTGATCCTTGCCGCTGGGTATGCGACACGTTTATATCCCTTAACAGAGAATTTTCCGAAGCCGTTGCTTCCGGTGCAAGGCAAGCCGATCCTGGACTGGCTGGTCGAGGACATTGGCGATGCGGTGGATCAGTACATCGTGATCAGCAATCATAAATTCGTCCAACACTTTCAGAAATGGGCAGAAGGTCGCGACAATATGGTGGTACTGGATGACGGGACCGAAAGCAATGAGACACGTTTAGGCGCCGTCAGAGACGTGCAATTCGCGGTGGATGCTCTCGCCCTGGAGGATGATCTGCTTGTGATCGCGGGGGACAATCTGCTGGATTTCTCGTTGCGAACTTTCATCGATTACTTCCAGAAAAAGCGCACGACGTGCATCATGCGCTATTGGGAAGAGAGCAAAGCCAAACTGCAAAAAGCCGGTGTTGCGGTCGTCGATGAAAGCGACCGGATCCTGGAGATGGAGGAAAAGCCAGCCGAACCGAAAAGCCATTGGTGCACACCTCCATTCTATGTGTATAAGAAAGAAGACGTGCCGTTGGTCAAGGTCGGGATCGAATCAGGCTGCGGCGTGGATGCGCCTGGCAGCTTCATTGCCTGGCTCAGCAGCCAGACGACGGTGCATGCACTGGAAATGCCCGGACAACGGTATGATATCGGGGATCTTGCCAGTTATCAAGAAGTAGAAAAGGTATTTCAAGCACCCAATCAAAACTGAAAGAAGATTATAGATAATGAAAATAGCAGTTGCCGGAACCGGTTATGTTGGCCTGAGTCTGGCTGTTTTGTTAAGTCAAAAGAATGAAGTTACCGCGGTGGATATCGTTCCTG
>JAILDJ010000071.1 GCA_024689505.1 Clostridiales bacterium | reverse complement strand
CGAGATCCGGAAGCGGTGGCCCGTCTGCCGGAAAACCTGCGGAATTTCGCGGAGGATCCGGAACGCTTCGTTCCCGTGGAGGGCGGCGAGCACTTCCGGGACGTGATCCGGCGTCTGGGCAGCTTCCTTGCAGATCTGGAGAAGACCATCGGTGAAGAGGAGAGGATACTCATCGTTTCCCATGGCTGCGCGCTTCATGGATTGTTGTACAATCTTTGTGAGAAAAATGATCTGAAAATGTACTGGGAACCCTTGTTGGGCAATTGCCGTTTGGCAGAATGGAGAAAAGGAGAATTGATCTTATGAAGTATATGATCGCCTCTGATATTCATGGATCCGCATATTATGCGCACCAGATGGTCGAAGCGTTCCAGCGGGAACAAGCCGACCGCCTCATCCTTTTGGGTGACCTGCTGTACCATGGCCCCCGCAACGACCTGCCCGAAGGGTACGCGCCGAAAGAAGTCATCGATCTGCTGAATGCTTTGAAGGACCGCATCTTCTGCGTACGCGGCAATTGTGAAGCAGAAGTGGACCAGATGGTCCTGGAGTTCCCGGTCCTGGCGGATTACGCATTGATCGATCTGGGTCGGAACATGCTGTTCGTGACCCATGGTCATGTGTATAATGAGGCGCAGCTACCGCCGCTGCAGAGGGGTGACATCTTGCTGCATGGACATACCCATGTGGATGCGCTGGTGGTGCAGGAAGATCATATCTACATGAATCCCGGCTCGATCGCCATGCCAAAAGAGGACAGACCGCATAGTTACATGACCCTGGAAAACGGGCTGTTCCAGTGGAAGACCCTGGATGGCACCATCTATCGGAGCTATCAGAACTGATCCTGCATTAGGCATCCATTGCATATGAAAAAAGCCAGTCTTCGGACTGGCTTTTACAGTATATCGTCTACGGCTTCCGGAGCAAGAAGCGCTTCAGAGACTAGGTATTCCAGGAGATGCTTCAGAATACCGTCGGAATAATCATAACCGCGGATCCCTAAAGCCTCAGCACCGCGGACGTTTGCAGGGCTGTCGTCGATGAAGAGGACTTCTTCCGGCTGGAGCTCATACGTATCCAGCAGGTATTGGTAGATCTCCGGACCGGGCTTGAGCAGCTTAAGGTCGGAGGAAAGCACGATGCCCTTCAGATATCGGAACGCTGGGATCCCCTTCTTGTAGGTGTGGAATTGCTGGCCGGCGTTGGAAAGCAGGTACAGGGGAATGCCGGAAGCACTGAGGACCGCCATCAATCGTTCGATCCCGGAAAAGACGGGCATGTTTTCATACCAATGGTGCAACAGATACAAACCTTTATCAACAAGCGGGCCTGGCAGGGAGGCCTTAAGGATCTGGTCGAATTCCTCCAGCTCGATGGTGCCTTCATCCAGGCGAAACCATTCCTGGGAATGGAATACGGCGTCCTCCAGGATGCGGGCTTCATCCGGATCTTTGGTGACGCGGCGGACGTACAGCGCGGGATCATATTGAATGATCACACCGCCCATATCGAAAACGATGGTACGGATCATATGAAAACACTCCTTGTGGGTTCGTTATAGTACAGGAGTATTATAGGTTTTTCATTACACCTTGTCAAATCCCATAGATCATGCTTGACACAGGCGGAAAAGTTAGGGTACACTATACGTCGGGCTTTTGCCCGATAGCGAAAAACAGGAGCCGGAAAGCTCCCAATAGAAAAGGAACGTAACATCTATGGCATCTGATCAGGTCCGCCTCAGAAAAGGTATTCTGAGGCGGTTTATACCGTATTACAAGCCGCATCTGAAGCTGTTTCTCACAGACATGTTCTGTGCGACCTTCATCGCGGCCGTCGACCTCATTTTCCCTTCGGCGATCCGCAAAGTGCTCAGCGAGGTCCTGCCGAACCGGCAGTTCCGGTTGTTCTTTACCATCGTTGCGGTGCTGGCGGTTTTGTACGGCCTGCGGGCGGCAGCGGAATTCTTTATCAATTACTGGGGCCATATTATGGGCGTGCGCATGGAATATGACATGCGCCAGGACCTGTTCGATCATCTGCAGAAGATGTCTTTCAAGTTCTACGACAACAACCAGACAGGCCAGCTGATGAGCCGCGTCACCAACGATCTGTTTGATATTACGGAGATGGCGCATCATGGCCCTGAGGATCTGTTCCTTTCGGTGGTCATGTTCATCGGTTCGTTCATCATCATGCTGCGTATGCACTGGAAGCTGACGCTGATCGCCTACATCTTTGTGCCGATCATGCTGACCTTCGCCATCATCGTGCGCAGACGGATGCGTCAGGCGCAGCGCAGGGTGCGCCGCCGGGTCGCGGATATCAACGCACGGCTGGAGAACAGTTTGTCCGGCATCCGTGTGGCCAAGGCCTTTGCGAACGAGGATCATGAAAGGGAAGAGTTCCAGAAGGGCAACAGTGAATTCCGCGGCGCCAAGAAGGAATCTTATAAATATATGGGTCTGTTCCAGACGGGTCTGGATACCCTGGGCAACGTTCTGAACGTGACGATCCTGGTCTTCGGCGGCATATTCTTCGTGCGTGGTGAGATCAATGCTACAGACATTCTGACGTTCGTCCTGTACATCTCCACCTTCATGAAACCGATCACCAAACTCAGCAACTTCACACAGCAGTTCGAGACCGGTATGACCGGCTTTGAGCGCCTGTTGGAGATACTCGATACGGATCCGGATATCCAGGACAAGCCTGGCGCGAAGGAGATGACGAACGTCAAGGGTGAGATCTGCTTCAACGATGTTACGTTTTCTTATAATGAGAATGAGGCCAAGGTCTTGCATCATATCGATATGACCATTCCCGCGGGCAAGATGCTGGCACTGGTGGGACCGTCCGGCGGCGGCAAGACGACCATGTGCCACCTGATCCCTCGCTTCTACGAAGTGGACCGCGGCAGCATCACCATCGATGGACAGAATATCCAGGATGTCACCATGCGCTCGCTGCGCAGGAACATCGGCCTGGTACAGCAGGAAGTCTTCCTGTATTCCGGCACAGTCCGTGAGAATATCATGTATGGACGGCTGGACGCGACGGAAGAGGAGATGATCGAAGCGGCCAAGGCAGCCAATATCCATGACTTCATCATGACACTGCCCCAGGGCTATGATACAGATATTGGACAGCGGGGCGTCCGCCTGTCCGGAGGTCAGAAGCAGAGGATCGCCATTGCGCGCGTATTTCTGAAAAACCCGCCGATCCTGATCCTGGATGAGGCAACATCCGCCCTGGATAACGAGACCGAAGTCAAGATCCAGAAAGCGCTGGATCGTCTGGCGCAGGGACGTACCTGTCTGGTCATCGCGCACCGCCTGTCCACCATCAAGAACGCGGACCAGATCGTCGTCATCACTTCGGAAGGCGTGACGGAGACCGGGACGCACGAAAAGCTATTGGCTGAAAACGGTACATATGCGAAGCTGTACAACATGCAGTTCCGCAATGATTATGACGAGGTGCGGAACTGAAGAAAAGCAGCCGCATCACGGTGCGTAAGGAGTGAAAGAATGATTCGAAGTGCGCAGAGGGAAGATGCTCTCCGCCTCCTGGAGATCTATGCATATTATGTAGAAAACACTGCGATCACGTTTGAATATGAGGTTCCATCCCTGGAAGAATTCGCGGAACGGATCGAATCGACCCTGCAGCGGTATCCGTATCTTGTGCTGGAAGAAGATGGCAGGATCCTGGGGTATGCCTATGCAGGTGTGTTCAAAAATCGAGCGGCATATGACCGTTCCTGTGAGATCAGTATCTACTTGGATCATGAAGCAAAAGGGCAGGGCTTCGGGAGAGAAATATTCGAAGCGTTGGAGGCAGAACTGAAGGATCGTGGTTTCCTCAACCTGTACGCATGCATCGCCTATCCGATCGTAGAAGATGCCTATCTGACAAAAAACAGTGCACTGTTCCACCAGCACATGGGCTTTGTCAGGGCAGGAAAATTCCATAAATGCGCGTACAAATTCGGACGTTGGTATGACATGATCTGGATGGAGAAGTTTGTGGGAGACCATGTGTGAAGAGATTCGCGGCAAAAAAGAAGCGCAGGCATTTGAGCCTGCGCTTTTCGTTGTTTCGGAGAATTTACTTGATAACGACCATCCGCTGCGGATCTTCGATCTCCAGGATCGCGGCTTTCCCATCCGCAGCCCGCAGGCACTGCCAGACACTGTCTTTGCGGCCAAGCATCAGAGAGACGCCGTTGGCATCCTCGATGAGAGCGGGCAGAGGGATCGAGTTCATGGTGTTTTCACGTTCATCGCCCGGCAGCGGTGCCAGTTCGGTCATCGTGCCCAGGTTTTCAAAAGAAGCCGTCAGATCCGGCGGAAGGTCGATACCGAAGGTGCGGTAGATGGAACGGATCAGATCGTCGGTTGAAAGCTCTGTCTTCGTTTCATATGAGCGATAGATCTGCTTATAGAGCCGGGTCCAGGTGTAATCGACGTAACCGAAATTGGAATCTTCACGTGAGATCTCCAGCTGCGTGGCATCCAGAGACCCATCGTTTTTACGGATCGGAAGCAGCACGGTGTAGGAATCACTGTTTTCTTCCAGACAGGAGAAGCAGGCACCCGGATCGACCTTGACGCCTTCCAGGACCATTTCAGGTGTTGTGACGATGATCCGGCTGTCCGGAGAAGCATAGGACATCCAGACATCTTTGGAAGCACAGAAGGCTACCTTTTCGGAGGAGATCCAGCCGCGGCCGTAGGAAGTCTGCACATAGTCCCAGGCACCGTCGGCACTGGGATGGAGGATCCACACCGGCATCGTGCAGAAAACGGTGCTGGTATCAGGAGATTCCGCACCGGGCAGCGCTTTGAGAGCGGTCCGGTCCAAAATGATGCCCAGACGCAGATCGCGTGGGGCGCCTTCCAGGTTCTGGTTGGAGACGAGGGCGTCGAACACAGCCGCCGTCAGCCCCAGGGAAGCGGCACTGGGCAGAGCGGACTGATCTTTCGTCAGCACCGCGAAAGCATCGTCCTTGGTCCATTCCGGTACCTCAAGGATATCGATCCGGCCGCAGGTATCGTTCCAGGACTTGTTCAGATCCGCGATGCGATCGCGCATGAGCAGGATGGATTCGGGTTCGGAGCGAAGTGCCGCCCAGGCGTAGGCCTGCTGTTCGTTCTCGGAAAGACCGCTGACACTTTCTTCATGTTCCGCTTGCTTTTCCTCCTGGGCCTTGGATTCTTCTTCTGCGATGGCTTCTTCTTCCGCCTCGGAGAAAACAGTCAGCGGATTGGAATCCGGCTCGTTGGCATCGGTCAGACCGCTTTTGGTCGGAAGGAAAAGGCCGCCGACGAGGAGCGCCAGAACTAATATGATAACGATGATGCGTCCTTTCATAAAAAAGACTCCTTTATGCTGTAATTCATAATGACTGATTATATCACAAACGCGAAAATGATTCAAGATGTGCAAAACGACTTGCTAAATTTGTATGACTTATGATATAATACGGGTAACGAATGACAAAACCGTTCTAAGGAGATATAGAGTATGAATCGTTTTTTGCAGACGGTGCGCACACAAACGATCGGCCCCTCCAACAACGTCCTTTCATGGGGCAAACATCTGATGGCTTTCAAAGGAAAGACCGGAAAGGCCAAAAAGCCTGTGGATATCATACGGGAACTGGTCAAAGCCCGAAGGCTGCTGAACCAGGAGCTCATGCGCCAGGGCACGAACCGTTGGATGA
Source organism: Clostridiales bacterium (assembly GCA_024689505.1). Classification (GTDB taxonomy): domain Bacteria; phylum Bacillota; class Clostridia; order Lachnospirales; family Bianqueaceae; genus RUG159. The sequence continues at coordinate 16,965 of JAILDJ010000071.1, read as the reverse complement.
GCGATGTTCCGCAGATCCCATCCTATCACCATATGATCGGGTCATTCTTGCGGTCACTGCGGCAATACGTGCGCGGTGCACGAAAAGGAAGGTGAATCATCATGCAGAAAAGCATGTACAGTCTTATATTATCAGATGCGGTGGTAGCGCGGATCGACCAGATGGCCTATGAAAAGGGCATGAGCCGCTCACAGTTGATCGATCAGATCCTGGCTGGAGAAGTCGGCCTGCATACGCCGGAACAAAAAGTGCGGCTCATCATCGAGCAGGTCGCGGATACCATCGGACGGCAATCGCCTCTGCAGGTCACCGTGCGGTCGGATATGGGCGGCATGCAGTTCGCGACCTATCTTCGCTATAAGTATAATCCGGGCATCCGCTTCCAGGTCGAATTCCAGAACCGGGACGGACATATGGTCGGCATCCTGAAAGTCTTCTCCAGGTCCACGTCTGAAGACTTGCTGATGCACCTGAGCAGGTTCTTTACCATCCTCACAGCCATCGACAAAGCCCGGTTCGAGGAATTCCATCACATGCCGGTCACGATCTCCGTTTCCAGTCAGTCCAGCAATAAGTTCGCCCGGCTGCTGGTCACACCGCAGATGTCCATGGAGAACGCAGATGAACGTATCATCGCGCAGTATCTGAGCCATTACGTGATGATGCTGGACGAGGCTCTGAAAGTCTATTTCATGAATCTGGGGCAGAGCGATGTTGGGGCGCGGATCGATGAAGTTTACTGCCGCTATATGCGGGATCTGAGCCTGAACATCTGAAAGAACAGTTTCAGCAAAACAAAAAGCACAGACTTGACGTAAGCCTGTGCTTTTTTAGTGGACGAGATGGGATTCGAACCCACGACCTCTCGGATGCGAACCGAGTGCTCTCCCAACTGAGCCACTCGCCCGGGGAGGAACATTCGCATGTTCCCCGTTACGATGTGAGATCTCTCTCTACCTCACCGAGATGCCGTTCCTGTAGTTTTGATCCCTAGCATATGGCCAGGGGGGTGTTCGCATGGTACTGTCTGCCATCCGCCGCCGTACAGATACAGCATGCATCTATTCCGGAATTAGGTTGCGGCCCGACATCGAGAACCGATCATAATTGAACTCCCATATATTCGGTGTAGGTTCAAAATAACAGGTTGTCGAACATCTCAGAGTGAATATATTATAACGCAGATACCCAGATATTGCAAGCCCTGATTTTCAGATCTCGTTATTCTCGGTCACATGCCGCTTCAAAGCAGCAAAACTCTGCTCGCTGATGACATGCTCGATGCGGCAGGCATCCTCCTGGGCGATCTGCGGATCGACTCCCAGATTCGCGAGCCAGGTGGAGAACAAGGTATGCCGCTCATAGATCTTCTCCGCGATCTCCAACCCGGGCGGTTCCAGGAAAATATAACCGTTGGCATCCACCGTGATATACCCATTCTCTCGCAGATTCTTCATGGCGATGCTGACGCTGGGCTTGGAGTAGGACAGTTCATTGGCGATATCGATGGAACGGACCATACCATTTCTGTGCGTCAGAATGAGGATGGTCTCTAAATAATCTTCAGCAGAAGCATGGATCTTCATAAGGAAGCTCCTTTCAAATCAAAAATATGAACACAGTATAGCATAGAACCATGGAAAAAGCAAAGCCCTCTTTCAGACACCTGACACGCCTTGACAACCTTGGGATTCTGCTGTATAATAATATAGGTTAGAAAATACTAACCATCAAAGTAATAATAACTCCTGGGAGGTTTTCATATGGAGTGGATCAGTGCCAATATCGGTTCGATCATAGTATTTCTGATCATCGTTGTGATGGTCGTGTGTATCATTTGGAAAATGGTGCGGGACAAAGCCGCAGGCAGATCTTCCTGCGGGTGCAATTGCGCGAATTGTCCCTCGGCAGGTGTCTGTCATAGCAAATTGAAGAAGACCCCCGGCAAGTAAGAGCCGGAGGTTTTTCTTTTTACTTTTCTCTTTTAGAATCCACAGGTTTATGGTATGATAACTTAGATGAGGAAGTGATTATGGAGGAATGATCATGCTGAAAGTATTATTGATGCTTCTCATGTTTCTGTTGTATTCTGTTGTCTTCAAAGGAACCTTGAGCGTGTCGGTACCCATGGACTATGCAGAAGAAGAATCTTATAGTGAAGAAGCTGCCGCCGCGGCGGAGGAGGCACCGGCAGAAGACAGTATCTTTGCAGAGCTGCCATCCACCAACTTTGTGTTTGCCAGCGGTGCAGGCGGCTGGGCGACAGAACTTCGTTTTAACAGCGATGGCTCTTTCGCAGGGGCTTATCATGACAGTGAAATGGGTCTTGGCAGTGATGAATACGACGCAACCGTATATGTCTGCAATTTCCAGGGACAGATGTCGGTCATAGAAAAGGTCGATGAGTATACCTACAGATTGAAACTGGACTGGATCGACCAGACGGAGACCCCGGGTGAAGAATGGATCGATGAAAGGGTGCGGTATGTCGGAGGCAGTCCCTACGGCCTGGATAATGCGGATGAACTCATGCTGTATCTGCCCGGCCGTCCGACGGACGATCTGACGGAGGACTGTATCTCCTGGATCTTCATGGCGGAAGGTTGGAGCTGGGACGAGAGAGGCAGCAATCTTTCCGGGTATGTTTTGTACAATATCAATGCGGGAGAAGCCTTCACCGCAAGCTACTGAAGAATTGACTTTCCTGTCGATCCGTGATACATTTATAGGCAAGTGTTTTGTATAAGAGAGGAGGGAGGCTCCTGTGGCGCAAGCCATAAAGAAGTATCAGAAAAAAGCGGAGTATTCCTTTACTTTCGGAGCGTTCCCCACCTTCGAACTGTTGAAGAACAGGCCGGAAGCAGTGCGCGGTGTCTATGTACACAGCCGCATGGACAGTCCCGAGACTTTTGAGAAGTTGAAAAGCCTTTGCGATACTGCAGGCGTACGGCTGACGATCAGTGACAAACAGGTCGAACGGCTGCGGGAAAAGGACAGTGTGCTGATCATCGGTGTATTCGATAAGTATCGGAATACACTGCGGCAGGACACGGATCACATCGTATTGGTGAATCCGTCCGATATGGGCAACTTGGGAACGATCCTAAGGACCTGTCTGGGGTTCGCGATCCACGATGTTGCGATCATCGAACCGGCGGCGGACGTATTCAACCCGAAGGTGGTACGTTCTTCCATGGGCGCGCTGTTCCGCCAGCAGGTCATGCTGTTCCCTGATTTCGCGACCTACGAACAGCAGTATGGTCAGAACAGGACCTTGTATCCATTCGTGTTGCACGGTAAGAACGTGCTGCAGGAACTGAAACGGCCGGAGAAGGAACGGTACGCGCTCATTTTCGGCAATGAAGCAACGGGGCTTCCCCCGATATTTGAATCCATGGAGCATAGTGTCACGATACGGCAGAGCCCGGAGGTGGATAGTTTCAATCTCTCGCTTGCCGTTGGCATGGCAGTATATAAGTTTACGGAAGGAGATCCTTTATCATGAGTCAAAAAGATATTCAGACCGTCAGTGCGATCCGCGTTCTGGCAGCGGAAAGTGTACAGAAGGCCAACAGCGGCCATCCGGGACTGCCCCTTGGTGCGGCACCCGCGGCCTACGCACTGTGGCAGTATCAGCTGAAACATAATCCGGCTGATCCGAAATGGAACGACAGGGACCGCTTCGTCCTGTCTGCCGGTCACGGCTCAGCTTTGTTATACGCATTGCTGCACCTGTACGGGTACGGGCTTACGATCGAGGATCTGAAGCAGTTCCGTCAGTGGGGTTCCAAGACACCTGGTCATCCGGAATATGGTCACACGATCGGTGTCGAGACTACGACCGGTCCTCTGGGCCAGGGTATCGCCAATGCGGTAGGTATGGCAATGGCAGAAGCACACCTGGCAGCGATCTTCAATCGCGAAGGCTTCCCGGTGGTCGATCACCGCACCTATACCATCGTCGGTGATGGCTGCCTGATGGAAGGTATCAGCTATGAAGCGGCTGCGCTGGCCGGTACTTTGAAGCTGGGCAAACTGACCGTCCTTTATGATTCCAACAACATCACCATTGAAGGCAGCACCGATATCGCGTTCCGCGAGGACGTACCGGCTCGCTTCGCGGCACAGGGATGGCACACGCAGGTCGTGGAAGAAGGCAATGACGTGGAGAAGATCTGCGAAGCCATCGAGAAGGCAAAGGCCGATCCGCGTCCGTCCTTGATCCAGATCAAGACCCAGATCGGTTATGGCTGCCCGGCAAAGCAGGGCAAAGCTTCCGCCCATGGCGAGCCGTTGGGTGTGGACAATCTGAACGCTTTGAAGGAAAACTTCGGCTGGCCGCTGGAACCCGCGTTCTTCGTGCCGGAAGAAGTTTACGGAACCACAGCGGAAGCTGGTGCGAGAGGCGCAGAGGCTGAGGAAGCCTGGAAGGCGCTGTTCGCAGAATATGAGAAAGCGTATCCGGAACTGGCTGCCCAGTATAAAGATTTCTACGAAGGCAACGGATACGATCCGTGGCAGGACTGCGAGCTGTTCGCGAAGCCCGATAAACCGAATGCGACCCGTAACCTGTCTGGCAACAGCCTGAACTATCTGGCCAAAAAGATCCCGAATTTCTTCGGTGGATCCGCCGACCTGTCTCCGTCCAACAAGTCCACCATCTCCGGCAGTGGTGATTTCTCTGCCGAGGATTATACCGGTCAGACCCTGCATTTCGGTGTCCGCGAGCATGCGATGGCGGCGATCGCCAATGGTATCGCCCTGCATGGCGGACTGCAGCCTTATGTGGCGACCTTCTTCGTATTCTCTGATTATATGAAGCATAGTATGCGCCTGTCCGCTTTGATGAAACAGCGTGTGATCTACATCCTGACGCATGACTCCATCGGTGTTGGTGAAGATGGTCCGACACATGAGCCTGTCGAACATCTGGCGGCGCTGCGTTCCATCCCGGGCATGACGGTCATCCGTCCGGCCGATGCGATGGAGACGGCTGTGGGCTGGGCACAGGCTGTAACGGCCAATGGCCCGACAGCACTGGTCCTGACCCGTCAGAACCTGCCGCAGTATCCGGAGTCTTCTCTGGATGCAAGGAAGGGTGCGTACATCCTGCGTGAAGCAGAGAAGGAAGTACCGGACGTACTGCTGATGGCTTCCGGTTCCGAAGTCGAGTTGATCTACAAGGCAGCGATCGAACTGGCCAAAGAAGGCATCGAAGCACGCGTCGTCAGTATGCCGTCCTTCGAACTGTTCGAGCAGCAGCCGGAAGAGTATAAAGAGCAGATCCTGCCGAAGGCTGTGCGCCGCAGAGTCGCGGTGGAAGCCCTGAGCTCCTTCGGCTGGTACAAGTACATCGGCCTGGACGGTGCCGCCATCACGCTGGATCATTTCGGCGCTTCCGCGCCTGCGGCCAAAGTCTTCGAGGAGTTCGGCTTCACGGTGCAGAACGTAGTGGATACCGTAAAAGGACTATTCTAAGAATGCTTGATATTTGCTTATTAGGTACAGGCGGGATGATGCCACTTCCCAACAGGTGGCTCACCGCCTGCCTTGTACGTTATGAGGGTCATGTCCTGCTGATCGACTGCGGAGAAGGTACGCAGATCACCATGCGGCGGACCAACTGGAGCTTCAAGGCGATCGACGCCATTTGCTTCACACATTTTCATGGGGATCATATCGGGGGCCTGCCGGGCATGCTTCTGACCATCGGGAACGCGGGACGCACGGAACCGTTGCGTCTCATCGGACCGAGAGGACTGAAACATATCGTGGAAGGCCTGCTTTTGATCGCTCCGGACCTGCCGTTTTCTTTGGATTTTACAGAGATCGATGGGCCGGATGCCATGTTCGATATTTGGGGCATGCAGGTCCGGCCGTTCCGTGTGGATCATCGCGTTGTCTGCTATGGTTATTCCATCGAGATCCACCGACTGCCAAAATTCCAGCCGGAACGCGCACAGGCGCTGGAGATCCCGCTGCCGTATTGGAAACTGCTGCAGCAGGGGCAGACCGTGACCGACGGCGATATGGTCTATACACCGGACATGGTGCTGGGGCCGGAGCGCAAAGGCCTCAAATTCTGCTATTGCACAGATTCCAGACCTAAACCCTCCATTTCCGAAGCGGTGCATGGTGCGGATCTCTTCATCTGCGAAGGCATGTATGGGGATCCGGAAAAGCAGCAGAGCGCGCGGGAGAAGAAACACATGACCTATCAGGAAGCGGCCCGCCTGGCCCGGGACGGCGAGGTAAAAGAACTTTGGCTGACGCATTACAGCCCCTCTTTGGTCAATCCCAAAGAATTCCTGGAGCTGGCGCAGTCCATATTCCCTAACACTATCCCCGGCAAAGACCGTAAAGAAACGACACTGAGGTTTGAAGAACCATGATCCGAATCCTGAGCATAGAATCTTCTTGTGATGAAACAGCGGCGGCTGTCGTGGAGGACGGCCGTACCGTACGCTCCAACATCATCTCTTCGCAGATCCGCACACATGAACTCTACGGCGGCGTCGTGCCGGAGATCGCGTCCCGCAAGCATCTGGAAGCGATCGATACCTGCATCACGCAGGCGCTTAAGGAGGCGGATACTACGATGGACGAGATCGATGCCATCGCGGTCACGTACGGTCCGGGACTGGTCGGTGCGCTGCTGGTCGGCGTAGCTGAAGCAAAAGCGCTGGCGTTCGCGACGGGAAAACCGTTGATCGGTGTCAACCATATCCGGGGCCATATCGCAGCCAACTATATCTGTGATCCGAATTGGGAACCTCCGTTTTTATGTCTGGTCGTTTCCGGCGGGCATACCCATCTGGTCATCGTGCGGGATTATACGGATTTTGAGATCCTGGGCAAGACCCGGGATGACGCAGCGGGCGAAGCTTTCGATAAAGTCGCGCGGGCGATCGGTCTGGGCTATCCCGGCGGTCCGAAGGTCGACCGGGAAGCAAAGAATGGTGATCCGGAAGCGGTCCATTTTCCGCGTCCCTGTATCGATGAAGAGGGCTATTCCTTCTCTTTCAGCGGCCTGAAATCCGCCGTTTTGAACCATCTGAACCAACTGGCCATGAAGGGAGAAACGTACGATCGTGCCGATATCGCGGCCAGTTTCCAGCAGTCCATCGTAGATGTGCTGGTCTTCAAGACCATGCAGGCGGCGAAGGAATATGGGATCGATCGCATTGCATTGGCCGGTGGTGTTTCAGCCAATTCTGCGATCCGTGAGGGTTTCCGGAAAGCCTGCGCCGAGCGGGACTATGCCCTTAGCATCCCCGAACTGATCTATTGCACGGATAATGCTGCCATGATCGGCTGTGCCGGTTACTATCAGTATCTCGAAAAGGATTTCGCCGACCTCAGCCTGAACGCGATCCCGGGCGACGGGCTGCGATAAGTGGAGGATGATTATGATGCGCCGATGGATCTGCATAGGCTTGATGCTGGTTTTGGTGATCGGCAGCGCCGGATGTGGGAAGAAAAACATATTCAGCCAGCAAACGATCCCGGTGATCGTGTCTTTGGAGTTAGAGATCAAGGATACGGTCAGCGTGAAGAGAAAGATCGTGTACGATGATCATGGGATGCCGTCTTCTTTTACGACAGAAACATTGAATCTATATGATCCGGAAGCGGTCCCGGAGCTTCGAACAGCGACCATCACTTATGATCCCAAGGAACGCCGGATCCGAACGTCAAATCTGAGCACATATTATGTGGAGTCAGATTCAGGTGAGGCGAACTATGTTCCGATCACCCAAAACTATTGGTTCGATGCGGAAGGTCGGCTCTTGAAGACAGAGAATGCCCATGAAAACACGGTTTTCTCTTATGATGATCAGTCTAGGATCACGGGTGCTTCAGCGCAGTTTACGGACTATGGCAACAGCATGGAGACGACCTTTGTCACAGGTGAGTCTGGCCTGAAAAGCATAGAGAAAAGAAACTCGGAGACGTATTATACGATGCAGGGATCGTATGACCGTAACCCGCGCGGGGATCTGACATACATCCATGAATTTTATGACTGGGCGTATCCTGATTATAAAAGTCATATAGAAAAGACTATGACATGTTCTTATGATGATAAAGGGCGTGTCCTTTCACAGAAGAATATCTATAACGATATTGATGCTTCCATACGTGAGAATGAAATCGATTTTACCTATGAGGGCGACAGTTTCGATGTGAAACGCATCGATTTAGATGAAATGGATCTGCATCTGCAGTTTGAGTATCAGTATGAGAACGATCTGCTGAAGCAGGTGACGATCACGCAAGGGGAGTATGTTACAACAAAAACGTACAGCTATGATACATCGGGCCGGCTCATGATGATAGAAACAGAGGGTGACAGCTTCCACGAGATCATCAGGTTTGAGCAAAAGCAAGTGACGGACCCTGTGATCGCTTCATTCTTACGATTGAAGCCGGAGTATCTGACGGGTAATGAGGATGACGCCAGCAGTATGTTCGTTTTAGCAGCTGATACGAATCTATGGAATGAGCACTATTGCTACATGTGTGGACGCGAACTTCCGTTTTCATATCAGACTTGTCCCTATTGTGGGACCAAGGTCAATAGTTCCTTGTATTATGCGGGAGATTATACCAAGTTGCCACCTAACGTGGGGATGGCAAATCTTTGGACGATCGATGGAGAACTCTTACGCTGATGAGGATCACAAATGAAACCAAACAGGGTCTCATCCGGTTGACGCTGGATGAGACCATCTTGCAATATACGATCGAGGCTGAGGGCATTCGCTGGAGCGGCGATCTTAATGTCCCATCAACATTTGAAGATGTTGATGGCTGTCATCTTTTCACTGATCTGCAGGTCGAGCACCGATCGGTGGAAAACGGTGTCGGTAGCGGGATCCGGTCTGCATTCCGGAGAGAAGCAACGCCTTTGTTCGAGACCTTCGTCTGGATCGAACAGGCTTCTGGTGCTGTGCGCTTTGAATGGATCCCGCTGACGGAATGTGGCATCAAAAACGTTTGTTGGCCTGAACCATTCGATTTTGTATCGGACCGGTCGGACTGGTACACGTTGATCCCCAATGGGCAGGGACTGCTTGTGCCCAATGACTGGCCGGAACCGTTGACCAGTCTGCCTTTCGACGGTATGTTCCTGACGCATGGGTGCTACATGCCCTGGTTCGGACAGGTCAAAGAAGAGGCGGGGTATATCGCTATTGCGGAGACGCCTTGGAACGGGCGGCTGAAGGTCGACCACGCAGCCCCTGGTGCCACAAGTGCCGCCGTTATTTGGGATGCAAGTCTGGGAAGCATGGACTACCGTCGGATCCTGACTTTCCATTTTCGTAAAGAATGTGATTATAATGAACTTTGCAGGATCTATCGCACGTACGTGATGGAGCATGGCCTCGCCGCGACCTTGAGGGAAAAGGCTGCTCGCCTTCCATCCGTGGAGCGACTGATCGGTGCGGCCTTCGTGCATACGGGCATCAAGACGCACGTCGATCCTGATTCTTCCTTCTTCGATCCGCAGCAGTCGGATAAAAACAATCATCTGACTACGTTTGCTGAGCGGCAGAAGGAGTTGGAGATCTATGAGAAGCTTGGCGTAGAGCGGTTGTATGTCCATCTGGATGGATGGGCGGAACCGGGCTATGACAATCAGCATCCGGACTATCTACCGGCCTGTGAGGAAGCGGGTGGCTGGGAAGGCATGCGCGCCTTGAGCGACAGTCTGCACAGACAAGGGTATCTTTTCGGAATCCACGATCAATACCGGGATTATTATCATAAAGCACCATCCTACGATGCGGATTATGCCGTGCAGGATCCGGAGGGTACTTATCCGCAGCATGCGCGCTGGGCCGGCGGTCCACAGAGTTACCTTTGCGCTACGCAGGCGCCGTATTATGTGCGCCGCAATTTCCAGGAGATCCTGGCTCATGTGCCTTTGGACGGTGCCTATCTGGATGTATTCACTTGCAACGAGGGCGACGAGTGCGCGAATCCGTTGCATCGCATGACCCGCAGGGAGTGTTATGAGTATCGACGTCAATGTTTTGATTGGTTGATCGCCCATGGGATCCTGCCCAGTTCCGAAGAGGTATCTGACTGGAGCATGCGGAGCCTGGTCTTCTGCCATTATGCGCCATATGCCTTCCAACTGGAGACGCCGGACGCCCCGCGCAAAGGGGTCCCTGTGCCACTGTTCAATCTGGTCTATCACGATTGCGTGATCATTCCCTGGATGATGGACAGGTATCCCGAACAGGACCATATGCTGTATGCGTTGCTCAATGGCGGTGCGCCTTATGTACGCCGGGATCCGGCCTACGTGGGGATCGATGGTGCTTTCGCAGGGGAAGAGATCTCCGTGGAAGAAGCGGTGGAGCGGTCGAAAACCGTATGCCGTCTGCACGCACAGGTAGCTTTGGAACGTATGCAGGAGCATCATTTCCTGAACGGGAGTTATGAGCAGCAAGAGACCGTCTTCGAGACCATGCGTGTGCGCGTGGATCTGAAGGCCGGTACATATGAGATATTTGAGGTTTGATATGGATACCAGAAGTATCGATCGGCCGGACTGGAGCCGCATCCTGAAACGGACCATGCACCGCAGACCGATCTGCGTCGATGGACATGAAGGCCTTGCCCACATCCTGATCATGGATGAGATCATAGAACCCTTGGTCAAAAACGGGATCACGATCGTTTCCAAGGACATGACCTGGCTCCAGATCGCGCTTCGTGATACGCGGTACTGGCTTACGGCCATGTTCGATGAGGATAACCGTCTGGTGCAGATCTATTTCGATATTACGGCTGCGGTCCATTTCGATGATCCCCAGGTCCCGACGTTCGAAGATATGTACCTGGATCTGGTCCTGTATCCGGACGGTCATTATATGGTGTTGGACGAGGATGAACTGGCCCAGGCGCTGAAGGCGGGCGAGATTACGGAAGAAGCGGCTCTTGCAGCGCGGCAGGATCTGGAAAAGCTGATCGATTTCCTTCGCTGTCATGCGCAGGAAGTGATGCGGTTCTGCACGCGCGAGATGATCAGGCTGAAGAGTGAGGCGCTGCATACCGAGTTTCGTGAAGCATTGACGCGGGACGGTGTTTCCAAAGGCATCATCCGGGATAAACACGGAAAAAGGGAAGAAGGAGAGTATTTCCGCCACGTGATCCTGGTCCTGAAAACGGAGGACAGCCCTGCGCCTGGTGTGGAAGAAGGACGCTACATTTCGCAGCAAAGATCCTTGAAAGCCCGTCATTTCCCCGGCAAATGGGACGTGACCGGCGGCGGGGTCCTTGCCTTTGAAACGTTGGAGGAAGCCGGTGCCCGTGAGGCAAAGGAAGAACTGGGTCTGGACATCGATCCTGCTGCGCTCAAGCCCTTCTATACCTATTACGCGGACTGGGACGATGGTACAGGGCTCATCCTGACCATGTTCGGCTGCCGTGTGGCGGTGCCTGCGGAAGGGTTCCACTGGGACGAACGTGAAGTCAACGACGTGTGTGTAGTACCGTTATCGGTCTTTCTGGAACAAGTCAGGGACCATAACGATGATGATTTCTGCGACGCGATCCGGCGGATCGATGCAGCAATCTGATAGATAAGGGAGTTTTATCGTGAGTGAGTTAAGAGATCATGCAGAAGTTCTGCTCAGCCGGATCCAGGAAGTGATCCTGGGCAAGGAGCAGGAAGTAAGAGAAGTCTTTCTGGCCTTGGCTGCCGGAGGCAACATTCTGTTGGAGGATATCCCCGGTGTCGGGAAAACGACCCTGGCTTTGTGCCTGGCGAAACTGATCGACCTGGATTATAAGCGGGTCCAGTTCACACCGGACGTCATGCCCTCCGACCTGACAGGATTCTCGGTCTACCGTCCGCAGGATGGTACCTTCGTGTATCAGAAGGGCAGTCTGTTCTGTCAGCTCCTGTTAGCAGATGAGATCAACCGTACGCTGCCCAAGACGCAGTCCGCCCTGTTGGAGGCGATGGAAGAGAAGAAAGTAACGGTCGAGGGTGTGACACGTACGCTTCCGACTCCGTTCTTCGTCATCGCGACGCAGAATGTGAAAAATGCGACTGGCACCATGCCACTGCCGGAATCCCAGATGGACCGCTTCATCATCTCAGAGAGCCTCGGCCTGCCGGATTATGACAGCGAACTGCAGTTGGCGATGGAGACGACGGAGGAGAATCGTTTAGCCCGGCTGGATCTTACGCCTTGCATCACGGCGGAGGAGATGCTGATGATCCAGAAGGAAGCGCAGCAGATCTTCGTGCAGGAAGACGTTGCCAGATATCTGCTGGATCTGATCACCGCGACCCGGAACGATCCGTATCTGGAGCGCGGCGCTGGTCCGAGAGCGACGATCGCTTTGATGCGCATGGCCCGTGCGGCTGCCTGGCTTAAGGGCCGGGAATACGTTCGTCCTTTCGATGTTGCGGAGCAGTTCCCCTATGTGGTCCGTCACAGGATCGCGGAGAGCCGCATCGCACAAATGGATCATAAAAACAAGGATCAGATCATCCAGGAGATCCTGGATAAGATCAAAACACCGACGATCCGCAGGTCTGCCCGATGAAAAAAGTAGTTTTGCTGATCCTGATCGGCCTTCTATGGTACCTGGCCGCGATGTATCAGTCTCATCTGCTGTTAGGATCGAGCATGGCGGCCGTTGTCATGATGCTCGTGCTGTTCCTGATGCCGCGGATCCAGAAGCTGGGGTATTCCGTGTCGTTCACGCTTCCGGCACAGACCATGACCAAGGGTACGGAGGAGCAGCTGCAGTTGGAGAGCCGCAAACGAGGCCTTCTGCCCCTGGCGCATTTGCGCTACGACATGCTGATGCAGTATGAGGGTCAGAAAAAGCCGACCCGGCTGCGATATGCAGGAGGGTCGCATAGCAATGCGGATGCGTTGGATCTTCCTTTCACACCTTCGCTCTGTGGCATGTTGACGGTGCGTTTGCGCAAAGCACGGATCTATGATCCTCTGGGTATCTTTTCCAGCGGGAAAAAGCAGAGCAGCAGTATGAGGCTGGCGGTCCTGCCTCAGATGAACATCCGTAAGCAGGTGCTTTCCAAGAGCGTCGATCTACGCGAGGACCGGCCGGGAGATGACCCGGACAAGGGACCGGGCATGCAGGGCGATCTGCGGCAGATCCGCGAATGGCAGCCGGGGGACAGACCTTCCCGGATCCATTGGAACCTGACGGCGCGGCTGCAGGAGACCATGGTCCGTGAGTGGAACGAGGAGACGAGCAGTGTCCGGACGCTGCAATTGGAGAAGGAACCAAGGGCATATACCGCGGAGGAAGCGGATCGGTTCTATGAAGATCTGGCGGATGACGTGCAGTCGGTGCTGGAGGAAGGTGGTACGGTCCGCGCGGTCTGGAAGGATGCTGCTGGTGTCCCTTCTGATATGACGATCCGGGAAACCGCGGATCTTGAAAGTCTGTTGCTCCGGCTCATGGACAGCCGTTGGCTGTGGGAGGGACAGTCATGAGGCAGGAGGTCAGACATAAACGAAGCGTCTTCCGACGCATGATCTCATGGGAGATCTTACTGTTCGGTGCCTGCGGCGCCTTGTTCCCCTTGCCATATTTGCTGCACACACCATGGTTCACTGTGCAAAAGAATTGGATGCTGGCAGCTGCGCTGATTCCCGTCGTCGTTTTTGTGGCAGCCAGACGGTTCCTCGGCAAAGGCTATTGGGTCTTCCTGTTTCTTTTCATTCTGGGATCTGCGTACGTGCTTTGGCGCTTACGCTATGAGTGGGGCGAACAATTCTGGTTGATGAACGATCGCTTCATGGGTTATGAGGAAGGTCCGGAATTGCCGGATATCACTTTGTTTGCCGGCCTCTGTCTGGTGACCTGGTCGTCCCTGCTGATGATCCTGGAAGAATTTCTGATCGGTCACATGCTGTGCTGCCTCATGATCCTGGGCATCGGCCTACTGATGCCGACGATCGGTTTGGATCCGGGTGTCCAGGCGGGCATCCTGCCCCTTCTGTTTGCGGCTGGCTTTTTCTGGCTCCATGATCAGAAACGGCGGATCGCCGGAAAGCACACGGCCAGGATCCCTTTGCTGCGGCATAAAGTCCATATCATAAGTCTGTTTATCGTTTTGTTGATCGTAGTATCCTATTTTGCCGGGCTGCGCATCGTCAGCCGGCATGCGGAACCATTGTTCCAGGTCGTATTTGACGTGGAGAGCCGGTTCGATCGGTTCTTGGACCGGTATCGGATGGCAGGTCCTTCCGGCGGTGCCGATGCCGGCAGTATCAGCCAGGCCAACTGTTATCCTACGGATCATGAATATCTGCAGGTCTATGCGGACCATCAGCCCAAACAGGACATTTATCTGAAAGGGTTCGTTGGCGGAAGCTACAGCGATGGAACGTGGACGCCTGTGGATGAAACGGAATTGTATAAAGCCCTTTCCAAGCGGTTCGGGTGGGAAGAGAGCGGATCCAGGCTTTCTGCCATGTTCGAGAATATGTATTACATGCAGAACCAGAAGGTCAACAAACAAGAAGATAAGATCGCCCTCGCGGTCAAGAGGATCCGTCAGAAAAGATATACCTTTGCACCGTATTTCAGCCGCAGGGAGAAGGTTTTCAAGAACAAAGACGGTTGGGAACGGAATCTCGGTGAAAATGTCGACGTCTACTCGTTTTATGAGACAAAGGCGCTGTATAAGGAACTGCCGTATGACGAAAAGACCTACACGCAGCTGACGGTTTCCTTGCATATGCTGGAGAATCTGTATCTCCAGTCAGTGGAGGGACCATACACGGAAGTCCCGGAGGAGTTGATACAGATGCGTGGACTGGCCGCGGAAAATCCGAAGGAAGATCTGCGGGATATCACCACGTTCATCTTGTATATGCTCAGATCCAGAACGACTTACAGCCTGACGCCGGGGTTTGTTCCGGTCAATCGGGATGTGACGGAGTATTTCCTGTTTGAGAATGGTAAGGGATATTGTGAGCATTATGCTTCCGCAGCGACCCTGCTGTACCGCCTGTACGGTATACCGGCACGATATGCGACCGGGTACAGGATCCCCGCAGAATCCTTCGTCGAAGCGATGGGGGGTTACTGGGTCGCCAGAGCGACAGGGAAGCAGTCACATGCATGGGTCGAGATCTTCTTGAAAGATTATGGATGGGTACCGGTGGATGTTACACCGGGCGAAGCTGGACAGATGCGTGCGGATTATCCAGGTTTCGAAAATGCGGCTGCGGCAGAGATGTTGGAGCAGGAGTATCAGAACCAGGAAGGACAGGACCGCCAGGAATATGAAATTCCGGATCTGGAGGAATACCTTAAGGATCTGCCGGAAACGCCCGAGATCCAGGAAGATATGCAGACATCCCAGACGCGGAAGCCTATAGTCATCTGGAAGATCCTTCGATGGATCCTCCTCGCGTTATTGATCCCGACATGCATCGAAGGGCAGCGTCTGCTGCGGCTCGATCTGCGCAAGCGCAAAAACTGCCGTCTACTCTTTGTGGATCTGACGAAGATGCTGTATGTCGCAGGTATGCAGCGGCAAAAGCAGGAAACAGAAGAAGCATTTGCCGCAAGAGCAGCCAGGTTCCTGCCTCAAGCCGACATGATGCAGGTGTACCGGATCGCCGAGCAGGAGACTTTCGGCAACCGAGAGACCACATATAAGGAAAAGAAACACGTACTGCATGCGATCTACCTCGTGGCAGAGAAGATCCGAGCGGATAACCTTCTGCCGAAAAGACTCTGGTACAGGTGGGGCAAGGCTTATTGGTAATTGCTGTTTGATTATCTATCAATATAAAGAAGGGACGGTACATATACCCTCATTCACTTGGCTCGCCGAGGGCGAGAATCGTTCATTAGGGTATATGTACCGTCCCTTCATAATCTGATAGGAAAGCAAAGGCATTGTCAGGAGCCGAAATGGCCGACATACAACGCGCATCCTCATCTGACTAATATATGAAAGGGGCCTGCAGCCATATCCTCATGAGCGCTTTTCGCTTTAGCGAACTCAAGCGAAGGAGGATATGGTGCAGGCCCCTTATATTATGTTTGTCAGATGATCAGACACCCTGCGCAATGAACGCGTTGGCGACTTTTTCGAAACCGGCGATGTTGGCGCCGACGACGTAATCGCCCTCGTGGCCATAACGTTTGGCAGCATCGTCCAGCTTATGGAAGATGTTTACCATGATGCCTTTGAGCTTCTCATCGACTTCTTCGAAGCTCCAGGACAGTCGCTCACTGTTCTGGCTCATTTCCAGAGCGGAGGTGGCGACACCGCCCGCATTGGCAGCTTTGCCCGGTGCGAAGAGAACGCCGGCTTCCTGGAACATCTTGGTGGCTTCCAGAGTAGTGGGCATGTTCGCGCCTTCAGCTACAGCGATGACTCCGTTTTCGATGAGCTTCGCAGCATCATCAGCATTCAGTTCGTTCTGGGTCGCGCAGGGCAGTGCGATGTCGACCTTGACGCTCCATACGTTGCCTTCGGTGCTGTATTCCGCGTTCGGACGATAGTTCTTATATTCGGACAGACGGCCGCGGCGGCCTTCTTTGATCTCTTTGACTGCATCCAGGTCGATGCCTTCCGCGTCATAGATCCAACCGGTGGAATCGCTCATGGTGACGACCTTCGCACCAAGCTGCTGTGCTTTCTCGCAAGCATAGGTGGCAACGTTGCCGGAACCGGAGATCGCGACGGTCTTGCCGGCGATGTCGATACCGTTAGTCTTCAGCATTTCGTCGGTCAGATAGAGCAGACCGTAACCGGTCGCCTGTGTGCGGACCAAAGATCCGCCATATTCCAGACCTTTACCGGTCAGAACGCCTTCATACAGGCCGGTGATGCGCTTGTACTGGCCGTACAGGTAACCGATCTCACGAGCGCCGACACCGATATCACCAGCGGGGACGTCTACATCGGCGCCGATATGACGATAGAGTTCCGTCATG
>JAILDJ010000115.1 GCA_024689505.1 Clostridiales bacterium | reverse complement strand
ATGCAGATCGCAATGACGAAGATCACCAGGATGACCTTCCATACAACGGAGGCGTCTTTCTTTTTTAGCCAGACCGAAGCGATGCCCAGAGAGTAAGCCACGTGAAGGGAAGGGCAGACGCCGGTGTTGGTATCGAATGCGTAGATGATGCCCATGATGCGCGTCAGGATGTTGTCGCGCTCGAAGACTAAAGGCCGTAAGTCCTGCCGGCTGGGATAGATGATGTAGACTGCCATGGCCACCAGCTGGGTGATGAAGATATAGACCTGCAGTCGCTTGAAAGACTCGACATCGTACAAGGTAAAGTACAGCAGTGAAAATACGATCAGCAGATACCATCCGGCGTATGGGATCAGGAACCATTCACAAAAGGGAATGATGTCGTCCAGTGCGCAGTGCATCGCGTGACAGCGCTCGGCTGGTATCAGGTTCTCCGTAATGAAATACAGGGCGAAATAGACGAGCCAGGTCAGCCAGAGCTTAAGATGGCGGTATTGGGGTTCATTGATCCTTGACGGCCGAAACGATCTATAATCAACGACCGGAGCTTTCATAGCCGGCACCTCGATTCATTTGTTTTTGGGGTACAGCTTCTTGGGGATGTTGCGGTAGGGCACTACCGTGTGCAGCGGCAGGCTTTCCGCGGTGTGCGTGATCTCATCACGCAGATACTGGATGATGTGTGCGCGCTCTTCATCGATCGGTGTGGAAGGATCGAAGGCGATGGGCGTTCCGTAATACATGGTCTTCAAGTGCGGCGCGATATATAAGGGAACGAACGACAGCTGCTGATGGGTCTTCCGGTAATAGAAGCGGGCTACGTCCACGAATTTGTCCTGGAACGCGTATAGAATGTGGTTGCCAGGCGCGTCTTTTTCCGGGAAGATGACGATGTCGGACCCTTCCGTGAGTGTGCTGATGGTCTGCCGGATCGTATTGATGAGGCGGGTATCGTGATAGACCTCGATGGTCTCCGCATTGGTGAAGAGGCAGACAGACAAAGGCTTGATCAAGTGTGACATCAGACGGAACCAGGGATGTGTCCACTTGGGCTTTTGCGACCAGAAGTCCTGAAAAGCATAAGGCGCGACTTCGTCCCAGTGCATCATTTCACCGGCGCACCAGGTGCGGCGCGGACGGGGAGAATACAACTCGCAGGCGATGGGACCGTAGAGCTGGGAGTGATTGCCAACGATGATGCAGGCGCCTTCCGGCAGGTTTTCCACGCCTTCCACCTTGAATTTCGGAGAGAAGAACCAGATCAAAGCTTTGATGATCCGATAGGAAAAGGCACTGAACTTTTTCTTGAATTCCATGATCGATCCTTATCGTGATGCCGACAGTACTGACCATCGGCAGAGTTTGAATAGAAGCATCATAATATTCTACCACATTCTCCGGAAAAAAGGAAGGGGAATTGAATTTTCGCTCGGAATGAGGTACAATCCATCATAGAAACGGTTCAGGAGGTAATAATGAGCAAGAAAAGTACGAACCGCGAAGAGTTGTTCCGCAGTGCACCGATCAGTAAAGCTGTCTGGGGCTTGTGTCTTCCTAATATCCTGTCCATGCTGACAGGCGTTATCTACAACCTGGTCGATATGTTCTTCATCGGCCGCATCGGAGATCCCAACCAGTTGGCGGCAGTCTCCTTGTCCGGCCCGATCTTCACCATCTTGATGGGGTTCGGCAATATCTTCGGCTTGGGCGGCGGCGCTTTCCTTGCCCGTTCCATGGGCGAAGGCAAACATGACCGTGTCAAGCAGATCTCCAGCTTCTGCTTCTGGACGGCGATCGGCCTCGGCGTCGTATCAGCGGCCGCGATCATGGGCGGGATGGAACCGCTGCTGGATCTGGTCGGTACCAGCGAGAATACACGCACCTTTACAAGACAATATTTGTCCTGGATCGGCATGGGTGCGCCGATCATGGTCCTGAACTATGTAGGCAGCAATCTGATCCGTTCTGAAGGCGGAGCGAAGGAGACCATGCTCGGACAGATGCTGGGTACTGTCGTCAATATCATTCTGGATCCGATCCTGATCTTCGGCCTGAAGATGGGTGTCCAGGGTGCCGCGGCGGCGACTGTCTTCGGCAATTTCTGCTCGGTCGCATACTTCTGCGTCCTGCTGATCCGCAGCAAGACCCAGAGCCTGTCTCCCAGGCATTATCGTGTGAAAAAGATCATAGGCCCGGTCATGGTCGTGGGTGTGCCCGCATCTTTGAACAACGTCATGATGAGCATCGCGACGCTGATCATGAACAACAAGCTGGTACGATATGGCGACGAAGTCATCGCCGGTATGGGCGTGGCCGCCAAGGTCAACTCCATCGCCTTCATCCTGTTGATCGCCATAGCTTTCGGTGTGCAGCCGCTTCTGGCTTATAACTACGGCGCCCGCAACCGCGATCGATTCCATGGTGCTTTGCGGTATACTGCTATGCTGCAGATCATCGTAGGTACGGCCGGTATGCTTTTGATCGAGACTTTGGCAGGACCGTTGGTGCGATTCTTTATCGATGATCCGGCCGTGATCCAGAACGGCACCTATATCCTGCGGGCCATGTCTGCTACCGGCCCGGTCGTAGGTATGCTGTTCCTGATGACCAACCTGTTCCAGGCCATGGGCAAGGGCGTGCCCAGTATGATCCTTTCGCTGAGCCGCTCCGGCTTTGTGTATATTCCGGTGCTGCTGGTGATGAGTGCACTGTTCGCGAAACCCGGTACGATCTGGTCTCAGCCGGTCTCCGATGTCATCGCACTGGCCATCGCATTCATCATGTACAAGATTTCCATGAAAAACGATAAGGAGATGCAATGAGCGATCTGATCAGACAGTTCCATATCGCGGATCCCTTCTGGAAGCGATATGAAGATCTATTGACCGATGTGGTGATCCCCTATCAGGAAGCGGCGCTGCGGGACCAGATCCCGGACGCAGAGAAGAGTCATTCCATCGAGAACTTTAAAATGGCGGCCGACGTCATGGCCCGCGGAGCGGAGCCCGGTGAATACTATGGCATGGTCTTCCAGGATTCTGATCTTGCCAAGTGGATCGAGGCTGCGGCCTATTCTCTGGTCAATACACCGGACGCGGACCTGGAAGCCCGTCTGGACGAAGTCATCACGACCGTACAGGAAGCCCAGTATCCGGATGGATATCTGAATACGTATTTCACACTTAAGCGGCCGGATAAGAAGTGGACCAACCTGAGGGAAGCCCACGAACTGTACTGTGCCGGCCATATGATCGAAGCGGCGGTGGCCTATTACGAGGCGACCGGCAAGCGGACCCTGCTGGATGTCATGTGCCGCATGGCCGATCATATTTACGATCACTTCATAGTGCAGCAGATGCCGGGCTACCCGGGCCACCCGGAGATCGAGCTGGCGCTGATGCGCCTGTATCGTGCGACGGGCAATGAGAAGTATCTGGAACTGGCGGCGCATTTCATCAACGTGCGCGGTGTGGATCCGGACTATTTCATCAAGGAGAACGAGACCAACGGTTGGTGCGTGTGGAGCAAGGATGCGGGTGATGTGGCCTACATGCAGGCGCATCAGCCGGTCCGTGATATGAAAGTGGCGACCGGTCATGCGGTACGCGCCGTGTACTTGTTCACCGGTATGGCGGATCTGGCGGCTACTACGGGGGATCAGTCCCTGGTCGAAGCCTGCCGCCGTTTGTGGGACAACATCGCCAACAAGCAGATGTATATTACCGGAGGCATCGGTTCTACAGTTCACGGAGAAGCGTTCACCAAGGACTATGACCTGCCAAACGCGACAGCTTATGCGGAGACCTGTGCGTCCATCGGCCTGATGTTCTTCGCCCGCAAAATGTTGGATCTGGAGCCGAAGGGCAATTACGCGGACGTGATGGAACGTGCTTTGTACAACACTGTCCTTGCCGGCATGCAGTTGGACGGCAAGCGCTTCTTCTATGTGAACCCGCTGGAAGTCATTCCGGGCATCTCCGGAGAAGTGCCGGGTTATCGTCACGCCCTGCCGCAGCGGCCCAAATGGTATGGCTGCGCCTGCTGCCCGCCGAACGTCACCCGGACCATCGCTTCGATCGCGAAGTATGCCTGGGGCGTGCAGGATACGACTGTGTATGCACACCTGTTCCTGGGCGGAAGCCTGGACCTTACGAAAGAGCTGGGTGCGCGGATCTCGGTGCAGACCAAGTATCCTTACGAAGGCAGCGTGATCTATGAACTGGATGGAGCGCCTGTCACTTTGGCGGTCCGCATCCCGGAGTGGAGCCATCACACGAAGATGGTGGTGGATGGGGTGCCCATGGTGGTCCGCCCGAAAGATGGATACCAGTATGTCAAAGGCGCGTCCCGTGTGGAATTGTATCTGGATATGGAGCCCAGAAGATATTATGCCGATCCGCTGGTCACCGCGGACAGCGGTATGGTGGCGGTGCAGCGCGGCCCCTTGGTCTACTGCGCGGAAGGCGTCGATAACGAGGAGGACATCTTCTCACTGCGGCTGCCGGCCGATGGCGCCATCCAGGTGCAGGAAATGACGAAAGAATTATGCGGCACGGTCAAACTGATCGCTGATGGATACAGTCTGCAGACGGACGGAAGCTTGTACAGCACCACCCGTCCCAAACTCAGACCCACGCAGATCGTTATGGTGCCTTATTATACCTGGGCCAACCGCGGCTTGAACAAGATGCGGGTCTGGCTGCCTGAACTTTAAGCATTATGGATCATATTTGTATCGGTATGCTGGCGCATGTGGACGCCGGCAAGACCACCCTTTCC
Source organism: Clostridiales bacterium (assembly GCA_024689505.1). GTDB lineage: Bacteria > Bacillota > Clostridia > Lachnospirales > Bianqueaceae > RUG159. Next base: position 348 of record JAILDJ010000115.1, on the reverse strand, counting down.
GAAAGCATCCTGTATCTGACAGGCGCCATCCGCAAGATGGGCCGGGTCGATCATCAGGATGCATTCCTGGACACGGACGCCATGGAACGTGCGCGCGGCATCACGATCTTCTCGAAACAGGCGGAGTTCGTGCTGCAGCGGGCGGGCGAGGAAAAGGCAGTGACCCTGCTGGATACTCCCGGCCATGTGGATTTCTCCGCGGAGATGGAGCGTACCTTGAGCGTCCTGGATTATGCAGTGCTGGTGATCAGCGGAGCAGACGGTGTGCAGGGGCATACCGTCACTTTGTGGCGCCTTCTGGAACAATATCAGGTGCCGGTCTTCTTATTTATCAATAAGATGGACCAG
>JAILDJ010000293.1 GCA_024689505.1 Clostridiales bacterium | reverse complement strand
AGACCGCCCATGCCAGCCATAGCAGGACCGATCGCGGCAGCCAGAGCGCCCATCTTCAGTACGCCGACCTGGGTGGATTTGTCCGCGTTCCGGAAAGCGTCCACGTACTTCGTGGCTTCCTGCACGACCTTCCGGAAACCGTTTTCAGCCAGCCCCCACAGCGTGATTTCCAGGCCTTCCAGAGCGCTCTTGAACAGGGTGATATCGCCTTTGGCGTTGTCCAGCATGACCCGCTTCATCTCCGAAGCGGAGCCGGTCGCGTTGTCGATCGACCCGCACAGCTTTTCAAAGTCCTCGTCCGTAGCGTTCATGATGGCCAGAAGGCCGGGAAGGCCGCGGGCGCCTGCCAGCTGTGTCAGGTTTTTCAGGAAGTCACCGCTGCCGGCGGTCAGCTCTTCCAGCTTTGCTGTGTACTGTTCTTCTGTCAGTTTGCCGCTGGCATACTGTTCATCCAGATCAGCGACGTCGGCGGCGAGTTTGGAAACATCGACGCCGTTCTTCTTCGCCTGTCCGCGGAAATCGCCCATGATTTCACGCAGGGATTTCGCTTCGCCTTTGCTGTTGTACAGCGATACACCCAGGGCTTCCATGGCAGCGGCCGTCTGATCGCTTGGCTTTGCCATGTTCTGGATAATCCGGCTCAGGGAAGTTCCGGCCATGCTGCTCTTGATGCCGTTGTTGGCCATCAGGCCCAGAGCGATGGCCACGTCATCCACGCTGTAGCCCAAGGCGCCTGCCAGAGGCGCGGCGAACTTGAAGCTTTCACCCAGCATGGTGACGTTGGTGTTGGAATTGGAGGAAGCCGCCGCCAGCACATCTGCGAAGTGCTCCACGGCGTTGACTTCCATTTTGACGCCGTCCTTGACCACCGTCACGGTGTCTGTCGCAGCGTATCCGAACGCTGTCATGGCGTCGGTCACGATATCGGAAGTGGTACCCAGATCCGCGCCTGCAGCCGCCGCCAGATTCATCAGAGGACCGATCGCGGCCAGCATCTGATCTGTCTTCCAGCCTGCCATAGCCATGTATTCCATGGCCTCGCCGGCCTCGGATGCGGTAAACTGCGTCGTGGAGCCCATTTCAAGGGCTTTCTGCCGCAGCGCTTCCATGGCTTCCGCGCTTCCGGTCACTTCGCTGCCGGCGATCGCGAACACCTTGGACATCTGGGCATCGAATCCGCTTCCTGCCTCATAGATCGCAGACGCGGCCTGTTTCAGCGGAACGGTAACAGCCGCCGTCATGGCCGCGCCGCCGATGGCGAGGCTCTTGCCCAGGTTGGCCATCTTGTTCTCGGCGCTTTTGACCGCACCGTCGATGCCGCTGGTATCCAGGTTAAAACTCGCGAACAGTTCGCCAACTTTCAGAGCCACTTATCTCACCACCTTAATTACGCGATCCGTTTGTCGAAAGCACAGACGCAAAGAAAGCCGCTGCCTGTGAGCGGCCTTCTTCCTCTGTCTGGTCTTCTTTCGGTTTCCGTTTCATTTCTTCGATTCGGGCCGCTGTCGCGCCATAGGGGGAGAGGTTCCGGAACAGTGCCGCAAACTTTCTCCACGATATGACGTCAATCTGCTCTACCAGGTCGATGCCGTAATCCCGCATGAAATCCGCCTCGACCGCGTCCCATATGTAGAGCAGGTTTACTTTTTTGCCTTAGAGCTGGTGGAGACCATGCCGTCCTCATCGCTGAGTTCTTCCACATCTTCTCCGTCAACATCCTTGCCGTTGATGGTTTCGAACACCATCTTTATCAGATTGATCAGCTGATCGCTCTGCATGCCTTTCGCGCAGAATTCGCTGATTGCTTCCTTGCCAAACAGAACATCCCCGGCATTCAGCAGCATCTTCGTTGCTTCGAATTCGGAGATATTCGAATCATTCGTCCTGGCCAGAGTCACCATCACAATCGCGGGAATCTCCGGCTTCACGGGATACTCTTTCCCAAACACAGTCACCATGATCGGTTCCTGCTTCTTCTCAGTCATGAAATTATCGAAATTCAGGGTACGGCTTGCCATGATTTTTTCCTCCTTAAAATCATATGCGCCGGATAGGACGATCCTACCCGGCGCGTGGATGATGCAGTTACGATTCGGTGACGGTCACGGTGAGCTGGGCAGTCCTCGCGCCGTTGACAGAAGTCACGACGATCTTGGAAGTGCCGGCGCTCAGCGGAGTCACCGTGAAGGAATCCTCGGTGATGTTGCTCACAGAGGCAACCTTCTTGTTGCCGGAGCTGATCCGGAACCGCTGATTGCTGGCCGTGGCGGGACTGAAGACAATGGTGATGATCTTCGGAGTGGCCCCGACCGCAATGGACAGGGTGGTGATGGCGGAATTGCCATCCTTCAGGGAGATGCTGGCCAGCTGCACATAGGGCAGTGTGTCGACGTCGCCGACCTGCTCCAGATCCCAGTTCTTGGTGTCCTCATCCTCATCGGAGGAGACTTCGCTGCCGGTGACGATGAAATCGCCGACGATCGCCGTGCCGTAGGGATCGACGATCTTGATGGTCGCGTCATCGTCGCAGGTGCCGCTGGTAGCATAGTCATCCAGTATGGCCTGTCCGGGATCCACCTCACCGGTCGCGGCGTCCACCTTGGGCTTGCCGGACAGAGTAAGGGAGCCGCTGCGCTTGGAGACATAGGGCTCTTCCCACAGGTCGGTGGCCGCGGAGCCATCCTCGGTGTCACTGTCGGTGCTGCGGGTCAGCTCCTCCAGGCCCTTGATCCGGATCCACGTTTCCGTGACCTGCGTCTTGTCCTGGATGAAGATCCCCCAGTTCCGAATATTTGTCGGGCAGGAATTCTTGCGTCCTTTCGCCATGGTTCATCATTCCTTTCTCAGTTGCAGTATTTGACTGCGATGTTGGTTACATAGACTTCGCGCTTTTTGGTATCCGGGCCGAGGCCGGTGGCGGCGTTGAGAACCTCAATGCTGACATCGCGGCCGTCTCCGTTCAGGAAGCCTTCGTATTCGTCCAGCTCCTGAGCGATGGCGTAGGATACCTCATAGGCGGTCCGTGTGCTTTTGGCCCGGTTCATGATCTGAAACCGCGCTGTGGAATCCGGGCCGCCCACACCGCTGTCAGTGGAGAAAACGCAGATGCAGTCATCCGGGGAATCCGGCATCCGCGCCCAGTGGATATCTCCGTCGGTGTTCTCATCGGCAACGGTGCCGAAACCGCAGAATTCCAGATGACGCGCCAGTTCTTCCAAAAGATTCATCTTGATCACCCCATCTGTTCTTCGTAGGCCCGTTTGATGAGCTCACGCATCTCTCTCTGGACACCGGAATCGTTGGCCGGGTCTTCCAGGTATTTGGCCTTCCGGCCGCGCTGATGCTGGAACTGCATGTTCTCATGCTGCACGACGGCGTAGGGCGTATCATACGATACCGTGCCGCTGCTGCCGTCCTCTGCCACATCCACATAGCAGGAGTTCTTCAGAGGACCCTGATCGAGCGGAACCTGTTCCTTGCTCACCGCTGCCAGATGATCCAGCGCGGACCAGGTGCCCTTTTTGGTGCACTGCCTTGTGATGTTCTTGATCTTCGCCTTGTCCAGACGAACGTCGATTTTGAACCCTCTGCTCACTGCAGAACCACCTCCAGGTGGTCTTCAGAAAAGCCGAAAGCGCGGTAGCACTCGATCACGATGTACTCCGCATCGTCCACAGTGACGATGGAACGCTCGGGGATCTTCTCACCTTCGCAGAACATCTTTGCTCTGGCTACTACCTGATCCATCGCGCCGGCAGGGTTTTTGTATGTGTGTTCCAGATCGCGCCTGCGCTGCAACCGGCATTTCCGCGTTTCCTCTGCGCCGTAGATATCCTCTCCGTTGGCAGATCGGATCCACGGCCGGATGGTCGCGGTCTGCCGCAGCAGAAATTTGATCCTGCTCATTCGCTCACCGCCCTCGGAAGCCCACGGTACAGGAGACCTGCCCGGAGCAGGACGGAGTACGCGGCTTCGCAGATCGTCTTCCGCGTCAGGCCGATTCCGTTCACGCCTTCCTCGAAGTTCATGGAGAAATCGCCGATCTTGAAGGCTTCAACGCCGTCCGGGATTTCGCCGTACTGTTCCTGAAGGCTGTGTTCGTGGGCTATCTGATACTCGACAGCCTTGTTG
>JAILDJ010000138.1 GCA_024689505.1 Clostridiales bacterium | reverse complement strand
TTTCTTCTTCCGGTGCCGTAATACTGTTTTGCCATGGTTTATATGCTCCTCTCTCTTATGCCTTGATGATCAGCTCTTCCGGCTTCTGGGCCTGATGGCCGTGCTCCGGACCTGCATAAACCTTAAGCTTTTTGAACATTTCACGGCCGAGGGTGTTCTTCGGCAGCATGCCCTTTACGGCAACCTTGACTGCCAGTTCGGGCTTCTTCTGCATAAGGTCTTTGTAGACGGTCTCCTTAAGTCCACCCGGCTGTCCGGTATGGGTGCTGTAGACCTTCTGCTCCAGCTTTTTGCCTGTCAGTTTGACCTTGGAAGCATTGACGATGATCACATAATCTCCCATGTCCAGGAAGGGAGTATATTCCGGCTTGTTCTTGCCGCGCAGGATGGCCGCGACCTGGGATGCCAGGCGGCCCAGAGTCAGGTCTGTGGCATCGACCACGTACCATTTTCTCTCGATATTTTTTGCACTGGGCATAAATGTCTTCATGAGAAGGATCTCCTTATATTCTATTACTATAATACTATCAACAGACGCTGTGCGAAAAATTGGAACCGGGGCTAGTGGTTGCATTCCGCCGCACAGTCGTACTTGAATATAATATTACAACCGGATTGAAAAGTCAACAGTTTTTTCTTTATTTTAGCGGGTTTTTTCGTATTCGACGCACACTAAAGTCAGCCCTTTTGCAGGTGCCGTGGGTCCTGTCAGATCCCTATCTCCGGTGCAGAATGCTTCCTCGATACAATCCATGTTACGCTTGCCGCAGCCGATGTCCAGCACGGTCCCGACGATGATCCGTACCATGTTGTACAGGAAACCATTGCCCGTCAATTCGATGAAGTGTATATCAGCATCATCCGCAGACACATAGGTCCTTGCTTTATAGATCGTACGCTCTGTGCTTTTCTCGCTGCTGCCGGTGGAATGGAACGCAGCGAAATCATGTGTTCCTTCGATCGTCTTCAAGCCCTGAGCGACCAGTTCCCAGTTGATCTGCCGATATTCCCGCACAGCGTACAAGCGCCTCTGCGGCGGCAATATACCAGCATTGTAAACGGCATAGCGATAGGTCTTGCGCTTCGCATCGTACCTCGGTTGAAAGTCCGGTTCCGCTTCCCATGCATCCATGATACGGATCGTCTCCGGCAGGTTGGAATTGAGCGCTGCCATCAGCCGTTCTGTGGGCACTTCATGCATAAGATCGAATGCCGCGACCTGCCCTTCTGCATGGACACCGGCGTCCGTACGGCCGGACGCCACCAAATGCACCTGCTCGGCAAACAGCCGCTCTATGGTCTCCTCCACCACCTGCTGGATGGACAGGCCGTTTTTTTGCCGCTGCCAGCCGGCATAATCTGTACCATCATAAGCAATGCACAAGGCGATCCGTCGCGCACTCATGACAGAAGACTCCTGATGATCGCGGGGATATCCGGCAGATGACGCGTCATGATCAATACGGCCCCGAACAGGATCAGTATCAGATAAGCGATATAGTCACGCTTCTTGTACTTCAGTTCCTTCATGCGCGTACGGCCGCTGTCACCGCGGTAGCAGCGGGCTTCCATGGCCGTCGCCAGTTCGCCGGCACGGCGGAAAGCAGACAGGAACAAAGGTACCAGGATCGGGATCATCGCCTTGGCGCGCTGTATCAAACGGCCGCTCTCGAAATCAGCACCACGCGCCATCTGCGCCTTCATGATCTTATCGGTCTCTTCCAGCAGGATCGGAATAAAGCGCAGTGCGATGCTCATCATCATCGCGATATCATGGACTGGGACGTGCAGCTTCTTCAAAGGCCGCATCAAACGCTCGATACCATCCGTCAGCTCGATCGGGGTGGTCGTAAGCGTCATCAGCGAGGAACCGATGATCAGTAGGACCAGACGTAGGCCGATGAATAGGGCCTGATAGACGCCCTGCTTCGTGATCGTGAAGATCCATACCCGCAGCCAGACTTCGCCTTTCGTCATCAGCATGTTCAGTATGACCGTGAACATGAGAAGGAACATGATGGCCTTCAGGCCACGCAAGATGAACTTCAACGGCACTTTGGAAAGCCGTACGACGATCCCAAGGAAAAGGATGGCCAAAGCGAAGCCGATGAATGTTTTCACAAGGAACAGTAAAATGATAAAGACCAAAGTACTTACGATCTTTACACGGGGGTCCAGCTTATGGATGATGGACCCGGAGGGATAGTACTGACCGATGGTGATATCTCTAAGCATGGATCTGCCCTCCTTCGATCAGCGCGTCGCGCATCTCCTCCACCGTAAGGATCGTCTTCGGCAGATGGAATCCATGCTCCTTCAGACGCTCGTTCAGCTCGGTGATCTGTGGGATCCCCAGGCCGATGGAGATGAGGTCGAACACATGCGTAAAGACCTCCCGTGGCGTATCATCGTACCGTTTCTGTCCTTCCGCCATTACGATCAGACGGTCTACATAGCGGGCTACGTCTTCCATACTATGGGAGACCAGGATCACAGCAAGACCCAAAGTGTCCCGCAGGGACTCGATCTGGCCCAGGATCTCATCCCGGCCTTTGGGATCTAATCCCGCGGTCGGCTCGTCCAGGATCAGGTACTCCGGCTCCATCGCCAGAACGCCAGCGATCGCAGCACGCCGCTTCTGTCCGCCGGAAAGCTCAAAGGGGGATTTCTCCCATACAGACTCTGGCAGACCGACCACGCGCAGCGCCTGCTCGACCCGGCGGTCGATCTCTTCCTGGGGCAGATGCAGATTACGCGGGCCAAATTCCACATCCTTACGTACCGTCATTTCAAAGAGTTGGTGTTCAGGATACTGGAAAACGAGTCCTACCTTCTGACGGATCTGCCTCAGATCGGTCTCTTTAGCGAAAATATCAGTTCCATTGTACAGCACCGTACCGGACGTCGGCTTGATCAGGCCATTCAAATGCTGGATCAGCGTGGATTTACCGGAGCCCGTATGTCCGATCAGGCCGATAAACTCACCCTTTTCGATGGTAAAACTGACGTTGTCCACGGCCTTCTTGCTGTAAGGCGTGCCCGCGTCATACCAATAGGTCAGGTTTTTGACTTCAATCGACATAAGGCCTCCACCATTTCTTCCACCGTCGTTATATCCGCCGGTATATCGATCCCGCTTTTGCGCAGATCGTACGCCAGTTCCGTCATCTGCGGAACATCCAGACCCAATGCTTTCATGCGGTCGACCTGAGCAAAGACTTCTTTCGGGGTTCCCTCAAGGACTGCTTCCCCATGGTCGATCACGATGACCCGGTCCGCGCGGGCTGCTTCTTCCATATAGTGTGTGATATGCAGGATCGTAATGTGCTCATCGTGATTCAGCCGTTCCAGGGTGTCCATGACCTCACGGCGGCCGGAAGGATCCAACATGGCCGTGGGTTCATCCAGGATGATGCACGCCGGTTTCATCGCCAGCACGCCCGCGATCGCCACACGTTGCTTTTGTCCGCCCGACAGACGGTTGGGATCCCGGTCCGCATACTTGCGCATGTTGACCGTGGACAGTGCCGCGTCGACGCGGCTGCGGATCTCTGTAGGCTCCACCCCCAGGTTCTCCGGGCCAAAAGCCACGTCCTCCTCTACAATGGACGCGATGATCTGGTTGTCGGGATTCTGAAAGATCATGCCTGCACTGCTGCGGATCTCCCAGATCTGCTCTTCCGACTTGGTATCGATCCCGTTGACCCACAGAGTCCCCTCTTCCGGGAACAGAAGGGCATTGACATGACGCGCAAAGGTCGATTTCCCGGAACCATTATGGCCCAGGATCGCGACCCATTCCCCCTTCTGCACAGAAAGGGTGACGTTCTTCAATACCTGATTGACGCCCTGCCTGTTACCCTCGTCATCATATACGGGATAACTGAAGGACAGGCCTTCGGAACGAACCATAGTATTATTCATCCAATCCTCCTTGCAATCAGACAGCCTCGGCCCAAGACCGCTGTCTTTTGCGAAAAAAACAGGTTGGGACTTATAAAGCCCAACCTGTTCTTACATGTACATTACACCAATTCGATGATGACCATCTCGGCGCCGTCACCCTTACGCGGGCCAACTTTGACGATACGGGTGTAACCGCCCTTGCGGTTCTCGTACTTCGGCGCGATCTCGGCAAACATCTTCGCCGGCATATCGACTTTCTTGCTCTCGGTGCGGATCTTCTGGCCATTCGCCGGAACTTCCACGATCGGATAGAAGGTCTTGAGCATCTGACGACGGGCATTCAGGCGGGACGGCTTGTCCTTCTGAATGGTCTTCGTGATCTCTTCGTACTCGGTGACTTTCTTGCCATCGACCACGTTCTTGACACGGCGGCCATCAGCGGTCTTCTTCGGGACCTTCTGGGTCACGGTCACGGTCTCATAATTGTCCTTCTCCTTGACAGCCAGGGTGATCAGACGCTCCGCGATCTTGCGGATCTCTTTGGCCTTGGTGTCGGTCGTGGTGATGCGGCCGTAGTACAGCAGGTTCGTGACCTGGTTTCTAAGCAGTGCTTTACGCTGGGAAGAAGTTCTTCCAAGTTTTCTATATCCAGACATTGTTATATATCCTCCTGGTTTCTATAATATGACACTTTTTCAAGTGCATACCCGGTATTTGCTCTCTGTCACAGGGCAGCAACAAACGCCGTAGCATCATGAAATCATTCTTCGGATTTCCTCAGGGACAGACCCAGTTCCTGCAGCTTGTTCAGGACCTCGTCCAGAGACTTGCGGCCCAGGTTGCGGACCTTCATCATCTCTTCCTCGGTCTTGTTGGTCAGATCGTCAACATTGTTGATGTTGGCTCTCTTCAGGCAGTTATAGGAACGTACGGACAGATCCAGTTCTTCGATGGTCATCTCAAGGACCTTCTCTTTGGTGTCCTCTCCCTTTTCTACCATGATCTCGGTATTTTTCGCATTGTCGGACAGATCGATGAACAGGGCCAGATGATCATTGAGGATCTTCGCGGCCAGGCTGATCGCCTCGTCCGGTTTGATGGTGCCGTTGGTCCAGACTTCCATGGTCAGCTTATCATAGTCTGTGATCTGGCCGACACGCGTATTCTCCACCTGGAAGTTTACGCGCTGTACAGGGGTGTACAAAGAGTCGACGGGGATCACGCCGATCGGCTGATCATCGGTCTTGTTTTTATCAGCGCCTACATAACCGCGGCCCTTGGTGATCGTGATCTCCATGTTCAGGCGGGAGTCAGCTCCGCCGCTGATCGTTGCGATCACAAGATCCGGATTGATGATCTCAATGTCCTGATCGACCTTGATATCAGAAGCATGGATCACACCTTCGCCTTCATACTCAATGTAAGCGGTATGCGCTTCATCGCCTTCACTCAAGTCCTTCAGGGCCAGGTTCTTCAGATTGAGGGTGATCTCGGAAACGTCTTCCTTGATGCCTGCGATCGTGGAGAACTCATGCAATACGCCTTCGATCTTGACGCTTGAAATAGCAGCGCCAGGAAGGGAGGACAGCATGATGCGGCGCAGAGAATTGCCCAGTGTTGTGCCATAGCCTCTTTCCAAAGGCTCCACGACAAAACGCCCGTAGGTGCCTTCGTCGTTGATCTCCATCACTTCAATGCGCGGTTTCTCAAATTCTAACACAGAGGGCCTCCTTAATTTTCGAAAATCGAATTCCTAAGCCAAATAAGATGACTGAAACAGGGATATTATTTGGAGTACAACTCGACGATCATCATGACGTCGACAGGAACGTCGATCTGCTCTCCTCGCGGAAGCGTGGTCACAGTACCCTTAAAGTTTTCTTTATCAACATCAACCCATTCGGGGGTCAGTCTTCCTTCAGTAGCGGCTGCGATGTCCTTGAAACGCTGCATGGACTTGGATTCCTCACGGATCTCGATGACATCACCAGCTTTGACCAGGTAGGACGGAATATTGACGCGCTTGCCATTGACGGTCACGTGCTTGTGGCCGACGATCTGTCTTGCTTCACGACGAGTTCTTGCGAAGCTCATGCGGAAGATGACATTGTCCAGGCGGCTCTCGAGGAGGACCATCAGGTTCTCACCCGTCATACCCTTCATACGTTCTGCCTTCTCGTAGTAGTTACGGAAAGGTCTCTCCAGAACGCCATAGATAAATTTAGCCTTCTGCTTTTCACGCAGCTGCAGACCGTATTCAGACATTTTACGGTTGCTTCGGGTCAGAGTTCTTTTGGATTTTTTGCTGTATCCCAATACGATGGGATCCAGGTCGAGGGATCTGCATCTTTTCAATACAGGTGTTTTATCAACTGCCATAATGGCTCCTTTCGAATTCTATCGCAGAACGATTTTCTGCGGTTGTTGTTTACAATCCGGGGCATAGGACCCGGACCTTCATCCAATAGGTATCTATGCGGTCCTTATACGCGGTCGTGGATCAGACGCGACGGCGTTTCGGCGGACGGCAGCCGTTATGCGGAACAGGGGTCACATCGCTGATGGCGGTAACTTCCAGGCCAGCAGCCTGCAGTGCACGGATGGCAGCCTCACGGCCGGAACCCGGACCCTTGACCATAACTTCAACAGTCTTCAGACCATGCTCCATAGCAGCCTTCGCGGCGGTCTCAGCGGCCATCTGCGCGGCATACGGAGTGTTCTTACGAGAACCACGGAAACCCAGTCCGCCGGCACTCGCCCAGCTCAGAGCGTTACCCTGTGTATCGGTCAGAGTGACGATCGTGTTATTGAATGTAGACTGGATATGCGCCTGACCTTTTTCGATATTCTTACGATTGCGGCGGCGTACGATCTTTTTAGCAGTTCTTTTCGGTGCCAAAATCTTATCCTCCTAATTAGCTGAATTACTTCTTCTTGTTCGCCATGGTCTTACGGGGACCTTTGCGGGTACGTGCGTTAGTCTTGGTTCTCTGACCACGGACCGGCAGGCTTCTCTTATGACGAAGACCACGATAGCAGCCGATCTCAGTCAGACGCTTGATGTTCAGCGCGGTCTCTCTTCTCAGATCACCTTCAACAAGCGTGGTGGCATCCATGACTTCACGGATCTTGGAGACCTGCTCATCGCTGAGGTTCCGAGCGCGGATATCCGGATCAACGCCGGCTTCCTTCAGGATGCGCTGGGAGGTCGACAGACCGATACCATAGATGTAGGTCAGCGCGATCTCGATGCGTTTCTCGTTGGGTAAATCAACACCAGCTATACGTGCCATGTTTATATCCTCCTATTAATTCTTAGCCCTGTCTCTGCTTGTGCTTCGGATTCTCGCAGATGACCATGAGGCGGCCTTTGCGCTTGATGATCTTGCACTTCTCGCAGATCGGTTTTACAGATGAACGTACTTTCAAAGCTCTCGCTCCTTTCTTTGATGGCGGCTTACTTAGCGCGCCAGACGATGCGGCCTTTTGTTAAGTCGTAGGGAGAAAGCTCGATCGTTACCTTATCTCCCGGTAGTATTTTGATGTAATTGGTCCGCAGTTTGCCGCTGATATGGCCGAGCACCCGGTGGCCATTCTCCAGTTCGACCTGGAACATGGCGTTGGGAAGCTTTTCAACTACGATGCCCTCTACTTCTACTACATCGCTTTTTGACATTTTTACCTCCGATTTTCCCGTTTACAGACGAGTGAGTACTTCATACCCGTCCGAGGTGATCAATATTGTATTCTCATAATGCGCCGATAATGATCCGTCTCGTGTGACGGCAGTCCATCCATCATCCAGGATGCGGATGGCCGCGCTGCCCCGGGTGATCATCGGTTCTACGGCTAATGTCATACCTGCCTCAAGCCGCGGACCGCGGCCAAAGGGCTTATAATTCGGGATGGGCGGTTCCTCGTGCATCTCGGTCCCGATCCCATGTCCGACATATTCTTTGACGATGCCTAAGCCATAGTGTTTCGCATGTTTCTCGATCGCCGCTGAGATCTGATACAGATAACAGCCCGCTTTGGCGTATGCCATACCCGCGAAGAAGGATTCCTCAGTGCGTCGGATCAAGTCCTGCGCTTCCTCGGATATTTCTCCAACAGCAAAGGTACGGGCGCCGTCTCCATGATAGCCGCCGATGTACGCGCCTACGTCGATGGAGATGATGCTGCCTTCCTTCAAGACCGTTTCGGCCTTCGGGATCCCATGGACGATCTCCTCGTCCACAGACGCACAGATGCTGGCAGGATAGCCATGATAGTTCTTAAATGAGGGTGTTGCGCCGGCGGATCGTATGATCTCTTCCGCGATCCGGTCGAGTTCCAAAGTGCTGATCCCCGGACGCACCTCACTTTTCATTGTATCGAGCACCATCGCCACGATGCGGTTGGAAACACGCATTCTTTCTACAGCTTCCGCGTTTTTCACGCGGATCGCGCTGCGGGAACGAAACGGCACTTAAGTTACGCCTCCAGCTTAGCGATGATGGCATTTGTTACTTCTTCGACGGAAAGGGTACCATCGACGGCGACCAGCTTGTCCTGCTTACCATAATGGTCGATCAGGGGCTGGGTCTGATCATGATATACAGTCAGACGCTTCAGCACGGTCTCCGGCTCGTCGTCCTTACGGATGATCAGCTCGGCTCCGCAGCGGTCGCAGATGCCTTCTTTTTTGGGAACTTTCCATTCCGTATGATACGGCTCACCGCAGCTCGGGCAGACTCTGCGTCCTGCCATACGCTTGACGATGTCCTCATCCGGAACTTCTACATCCACAGCGGCGTCGATCGCGACCTTCTCATCCAAAGCTGCTGCCTGGTTGAGCGTACGCGGGAAACCATCCAGGATGTAACCGTTGACACAATCTTCCTGTGCGATCCGATCCATGACCAGATCCACAGTCAGCTCATCCGGTACCAGAAGACCTTTGTCCATGTACTCTTTGGCTTTGAGGCCCAGCGGGGTCTCAGCCTTCAGATTGGCACGGAAGATATCTCCGGTAGAGATGTGCGGGATGCTGTAATGTTCTGCCAGCCTGGTTGCCTGGGTGCCTTTGCCGGCCCCGGGAGCTCCTAAAAGGATCAGTTTCATGGTATTACTCCTTTCCTGTTGAAGGATCATCTATTCAGGAATCCTTTATGATGACGAAGTACCAACTGACTTTCGATCTGCTTCATGGTCTCCAGTGCGACGCCGACGACGATCAGAAGGGAAGATCCACCGATCGACAGGTTGGCGATGCCGAAGAAACGCTGCATCAGTACAGGGATCGTAGCAAGGATCGCCAGGCCGATCGCACCGATGAAGGTGATGTACTTGGTGATTCTCTTGAGGTAATCCGCTGTCGGACGGCCCGGACGGATACCCGGAACGAAGCCGCCGCTCTTCTTCATGTTATCCGCGACTTCTACGGGATTGAACTGGATCTGCGCGTAGAAGAAGGTGAAAGCGATGATCAACAGGGCGTACAGCGCTGCACCGAAAGGATGCGAAGTGCTGATCCAGTTGAGCGCCTTGCCCCACCAACCCGTCGGGTTCGAAGTGAAGAAGGAAGTGATGATGCTCGGGAAGCTGATCAGAGAGACCGCGAAGATGATCGGGATAACACCGGCCATATTGACACGGATCGGAAGATTCGTGGAGTTGCCGCCATACTGCTTACGGCCCTGCATGCGCTTTGCGTACTGGATCGGTACACGGCGCTCAGCCAAGGACAGCATTACGGTGAAAGCCACGATGATGACAAAGGCCAGAACGAGCAGCAGCAGCTTCCACCAGGGAAGATTGTAGCTGAACAGTGCCGTGATCATTGCGGGTACGCGAGACAGGATGTTCGCGAAGATGATCAGGGAAATGCCGTTGCCGATACCGTTTTCGGTGATGTTTTCGCCGATCCACATGATGAACGCGCTGCCGGCGGTGAATGCCAGGATGGATACGATCATCGCCCATACACGTCCGACCTGACTGATCAGACCGGAGCGCAGGCTGAAGGTGATCGCGAATGCCTGGATCAGTGCCAGAACGACGGTCAGCCATCTGGTATACTGTGCGATCTTCTTACGACCTGACTCACCATCCTTCTGGATCTCTTCCAGTGCCGGAATGGCGATGGCGAGCAGGCTCATGATAATGGATGCATTGATATAGGGAACGATACCTAACGCGAACAGGTTCATGTTCTGGAAAGCATTACCGGACATGATGTTGAACAGCTGCATGGCGCTACTTTCCTGACTGAAGATACTGTCTACGAGGTCAGCGCGCAGCAGCGGGTTCGGCATGACCGATCCCAGACGAACCAGCGCCAGCATGGCGATGGTGTAGAAGATGCGTCTGCGCAGGTCCTCTATTTTAAAAGCATCTTTAACTGCATTAAACAAGGTTACGTCCTCCTCTTGCTAAGATAGGAGATTATTCAACCGTCTCCGCGGTACCGCCGGCAGCCTGGATCTTCTCGACTGCACCGGCGCTGAAAGCATCGACCTTGACGGTGAGCTTCTTGGTAAGCTCGCCATTGCCCAGGATCTTAACGCCATCACGCGGCTTGCTGATAATGTTCTTCTCAAGCAGAGCTGCAACTGTAACTTCCGCGCCATCCTCAAAGATGTTCAGACGGTCCACATTGATCGACACGATATCCTTCGTGTTGCGATTGGTGAATCCTCTCTTCGGGATACGTCTGTACAGAGGCATCTGACCGCCTTCAAAGCCAGGACGTACACTGCCGCCGGAACGGGCTTTCTGACCCTTGTGACCGCGGCCGGAGGTCTTACCGTTGCCGGAACCATGTCCGCGGCCGACTCTCCAGGAACCCGCCTTGGAGCCTTCCTGCGGCTTTAAATCCGTGATCTTCATGATATTTCCTCCTTATTCCTCAATCTCTTTGACTGTGACAAGGTGCTCGACCTTCTTGATCATACCGCGGACAGCAGCGTTGTCAGGCATGACAACGGTCTTGTGCATTTTGTAAAGGCCCAGGGCTTTTACAGTTGCACGCTGCTTCGGGATGCAGCCGATCGGGGACTTTGTTAATGTGATTGCTAATTTAGCCATTGCTTTGGTCCTCCCTTAACCAAGAATTTCCGCAACGGACTTACCGCGCAGGCGCGCAACTTCTTCCGGAGTCTTAAGAGCCTTAAGGCCTTCCATCGTAGCTGCTACGACGTTGTTCTTGTTGTTGGAACCCAGGGACTTGGTCCGGATGTTGCGGATACCGCTCAGTTCAAGAACGACACGGGCAGGACCACCGGCGATGATACCGGTACCTTCTGCAGCCGTCTTCAGCAGAACGGAAGCGCTTCCGAAGTTGCCCAGCTGATCGTAATAAATGGAATCCACATCGTTGCGGGCTACCGTGATCAGGTTCTTCTTCGCGGATTCTTCACCCTTGCGGATGGCATCCGGAATTTCGGTAGATTTGCCGAGGCCATAACCAACATGACCCTTTCTGTCGCCAACGACGACCAGAGCGGTGAATTTCATATTGCGTCCGCCCTTAACGACCTTCGTAACACGCTTGATCGTTACAACGCGGGACTCCAGATCTTCTAAAGTATTTGGATCGATTCTATCCTTTTTCATGCGTAGCCTCCTGTTTTAGAATTGCAAGCCGGCTTCACGAGCCGCATCTGCAAGAGCCTGGATCTTTCCGTGATACAGGAAACCGGCACGGTCGAAGATCACTTCATTGATGCCTTTTTCGATCGCACGTTTTGCAACCAGTTCTCCTACGGTCTTGGCCGCCTGCGTGTCGTTGGTCTTCTCAAGCTGGGCGCGGACTTCCTTTTCAACGGTGGAAGCGCTGACCAGCGTGTTTCCGCTCTTATCGTCGATGATCTGAGCATAGACGTGCATGTTGCTGCGGAAAACGGAAAGACGCGGGCATTCAGGTGTTCCGATCAGGTGTTTACGCATTCTATAGTGCTTTTTCGCACGATTTGCCTTTTTGGAAGGTTTGCTAATCATTGAATTGTCACCCCTTTATCTTACTTACCGGTCTTGCCCTCTTTACGACGGATCACTTCGTCAGCATACTTGATGCCTTTGCCCTTATAGGGTTCCGGCGGACGCTTGAAGCGGATCTCGGCCGCAAACTGGCCAACCTTTTCTTTATCGATACCGATGACACGGATCACGTTGGTACCCTCGACGATGGTCTCGATACCTTCCGGATCTTCCATCTCAACCGGATGGGAGTAACCCAGTGTCAGGTTCAGTTTTTTGCCCTGTTTGGCTGCACGATAACCAACACCGTTGATTTCGAGCTTCTTTTCATAACCCTCGGTCACGCCGACGACCATGTTGTGTACAAGGGCGCGGACCAGACCGTGCATGGCTCTGAATTTCTTAAGATCATTCGGGCGTGTGCAGATCAGCTCAGCGCCTTCCTGTTTGATGGTGATCCCTTCCGGCATCTGCTTTTCCAGAGTTCCCTTCGGGCCCTTCACAGTGACCAGGTTGGTATCGGAGATCTTGATCTCAACACCTGCCGGGATCGCAATAGGTAATTTTCCGATTCGAGACATTGTTACACCTCCTGATTTACCATACAAACGCCAGCACTTCGCCGCCGACGTTCTGCTTACGGGCTTCTTTATCGGTCAGGATGCCCTTGTTCGTAGAAATGATCGCAATTCCCAAACCGCCCAGAACCTTCGGCAGTTCGTCTTTGCCGGCATACACGCGAAGACCCGGTTTGGAGATCTTCTTGATACCGGAGATGACCTTCTCGTTCTTATCTTTGCCGTATTTCATGGTGATGCGGATCGTGGTGAAGTTTCCTTCTTCCACCAGATCGTATTTCTTGATATATCCTTCTTCGACCAGAATGTCAGCGATAGCCTTCTTCATTTTAGAAGCGGGCACATCAACGGTATCATGCTTGGCCGTATTGGCATTGCGGATACGTGTGAGCATATCAGCAATAGGATCGCTCATTGTCATGTGACTTTCCTCCTTATCAACTTCTATCTGTCCGGATTACCAGCTGGCCTTCTTGACACCAGGGATCTCACCCTTGTAAGCCAACTCACGGAAACAGACGCGGCAGATACCGTATTTACGCAGAACAGAGTGGGGACGTCCGCAGATCTTGCAGCGTGTATAGGCACGTGTAGAGAATTTCGGGGCCTTCTTCTGCTTGATTTTCATGGATGTTTTTGCCATAATTTCCTCCTAGCTCCGGGCTTACTTCTCAAAAGGCATGCCCATGAGGGTCAACAGTTCTCTTGCTTCTTCGTCGGTCTTGGCCGTAGTTACAAAAATGATGTCCATACCGCGGACCTTGTCCACCTTATCGTAGCTGATCTCCGGGAAGATGAGCTGCTCTTTGATACCCATGGCATAGTTGCCGCGGCCATCGAAGGCGTTCGGGTTGACACCGCGGAAGTCACGGACTCGAGGCAGCGCCAGGCTGATCAGACGATCCGCGAAATCATACATCTTGGTGCCGCGCAGGGTCACCTTGCAGCCGATGGTCATGCCTTCACGCAGCTTGAAGTTCGCGATGGACTTCTTCGCCTTGGTGATGATCGGTTTCTGACCGGCGATGATGGTCATGTCATTGACCGCACCTTCCAGTGCCTTCGGATTTTCCTTCGCTTCGCCGACGCCCATGTTCAGGACGATCTTCTCAAGCTTCGGAACTTCCATGATATTCTTATAACCGAACTTTTTGATCATCTGGGGGACGATCTCGTTCGTGTACATTTCTTTGAATCTATTTGCCATTATCTATGCCTCCCGCTTAGTCGATCACTTCGCCGGTTTTCTTGGCAAACCGTGTTCTGACAGTAACCTGTTTTCCATCAACAGTCTTGACTTCTTCCTTGATTCCTACGCGGGTCGGCTGACCATCATGCAGCAGCATAACGTTGGAAACATGGATCGGAGCTTCCTGATGGATGATACCGGACTGGCCAAGGCCATTCTGAGAACGTACATGCTTGGTAGCCATGTTGGCACCTTCGACGATGACGCGCTCGTTCTTGTGGTCGACAACCAGGACCTTGCCTTCTTTGCCTTTATCTTTGCCGGCGATCACGCGTACGGTGTCGCCCTTCTTGATTTTCATCTTTGCCATAGCTTACTCCCTCTTACAGAACCTCAGGTGCCAAAGAGAGGATCTTCATGTACTTCTTAGCACGCAGCTCACGAGCTACCGGGCCAAAAATACGAGTTCCCTTCGGGTTCTGATCATCATTGATGATGACGGCTGCGTTATCGTCGAAGCGAATGTAGGAACCGTCCTTACGGCGTACGGGGAAGGTCGTTCTTACGACAACGGCCTTGACAACGTCGCCCTTCTTTACAACGCCGCCTGGTGTTGCATTTTTAACAGCAGCGATAATGACATCACCGACATGTGCATATCTGCGTGTGGAGCCACCCATGACATGGATGCAGAGCAGCTCTTTGGCGCCGGTGTTATCAGCGACTTTCAGTCTGCTTTCAGTCTGTATCATAACGGTAATCCTCCTAAATTATTTCGCTCTCTCAATGATCTCGACGACACGCCATCTCTTATCCTTGGACAGCGGACGGGTCTCCATGACGCGAACGCGGTCACCGGTATGGCACTCGTTGTTCTCGTCGTGAGCCTTCAGCTTGTAAGTGCTCTTAACGATCTTGCCGTACTTCGGATGTTTTACGTTATCGACTACAGACACGACGATCGTCTTGTCCATCTTATCGCTGGAAACAATGCCGACCATTGTTTTTCTCAAATTTCTTTCCATCGTGACCTGCCTCCTTATTCTGCCTTCTGCTTCAGTACGGTCTGGATGCGGGCAATGTTCTTGCGCACTTCTTTGATCCGCGCCGTGTTGTTCAACTGGTTGGTGGCATTCTGAAAGCGGAGATTGAAAAGTTCTTTTTTAGCGGAAACCAGTTCCATTTCCAACTGCTCCGAATTCTTAACTTTTAATTCATCTAAATAATTGGACTTTTTCAATTTGATTCACCATCCTCTACCATTCGTAAGCCGGTTCAGGCTTCCTGGGCATCGAGCTGGGCGTCCAGATCGGCTTTGGAGACGATCTTGCAGCGGACCGGCAGCTTATGCATAGCCAGACGAAGCGCTTCACGGGCAACATCTTCCGGAACACCGGCGATCTCGAACAGAACGCGGCCCGGCTTGACAACGGCTACCCAATACTCGGGAGTACCTTTACCTTTACCCATTCGGATACCGGCAGGTCTCTGCGTAACCGGCTTGTCGGGGAAGATCTTGATCCATACCTGACCGCCGCGGCGGACGTAACGGGTCATAGCAACACGGGCAGATTCGATCTGTCTGGCATTGATCCATGCGGGATCCTGAGAAACCAGACCATATTCACCATACGTAACGCGGTTGCCGCGCAGGGCCTTACCGGCCATGTTGCCGCGGAACTGCTTACGATGTTTGACTCTCTTGGGCATTAACATTAGCGGACTCTCCCTTCCTTGTTAGCCTTCGTAGGAAGAACTTCTCCATGATTGATCCAGGTCTTGACACCGATCTTGCCATAAGCAGTGTTCGCTTCCGCGAAACCGTAATCGATGTTAGCGCGCAGGGTCTGCAGCGGAATGGTACCGTCGGTGTAGGACTCGGCACGAGCGATCTCAGCACCGCCGAGACGACCGGCACAGGTAGCCTTGATGCCCTTGGCGCCGGCGCGCATGGTGCGGCCCATAGCCTGCTTCATGGCACGACGGAAGGATACACGGTTCTCCAGCTGGCCGGCGATGTTCTCAGCAACCAGCTGCGCATCCAGCTCCGGACGCTTGACTTCCATAATATTCAGAGAGACCTTTGCATTGGTCAGGGCTTGGACCTTGGCCTTAAGGATCTCGATGGCAGCGCCGCCCTTGCCGATGACAACGCCCGGCTTAGCGGTGAAGATCGTGATCTTGATGCGGCTGACCGCGCGCTCGATGTCGATGCGGGAGATGCCGGCCGCGTACAGGTTCTCTTTCAGATAACCACGGATCTTGTGGTCTTCGACCAGAGTGTCGCCGAAGCTCTTGCTGTCAGCGAACCACTTGGAATCCCAATCTTTAATAACTCCAACACGGAAACCGTGCGGATTAACCTTCTGACCCATGAACTTCCTCCTTATCTCTCGTTCAGAATAATCGTGATATGGCTGGTCTTCTTCAGGATGCGGTCCGCACGGCCCTGGGCTCTCGGAACGATCCGCTTCAGGGTCGTGCCCTGATTAGCAAAAGCTTCCTGCACATACAGTTTGGAAACATCGATATCCATATCACGCTCGGTCGCCGCGTACTCCGCGTTCGCAACTGCGGAATCCAGCACCTTGCTGATGATGCGGGCGCCTTCACGGGGCGTAGCTGCCAGGATCGCAGCTGCCGTCGCGACGTCTTTACCCTTTATGGTATCCAGAACGATCTTAGCCTTCAGAGGATTGATCCGTGCATAGGTGACCTTCGCTCTGGGTCTGGTGTCTTTCTGAGCGTTACGCTCTCTTTTATATTGACTTCTTGACTGAGCCATTTGCTGTGTCCTCCTTTACCTTAACGCTTGCCCTTCTTCTCGTCCTTGCCATGACCGCGATAGGTACGGGTCAGGACGAACTCGCCCAGCTTATGGCCGACCATGTCTTCCGTGACGTAGACCGGAACATGCTTTCTTCCATCATGTACGGCAAAGGTATGACCGACAAAGGACGGGAAAATGGTGGAGCGGCGGGACCAGGTCCTGATGACCGCTTTATCACCAGACGCGTTCATAGCGTCGACTTTTTTCAATAAATGCTCATCCGCGAACGGACCCTTTTTTAAGGAACGTGCCATTTATGATGTCCTCCTTATTACTTCTTGTTCATCGCGCGGGAGCGGACGATGTACTTGTTCGAATGCTTATTCTTCTTGCGGGTCTTCATACCCATCGCCGGCTTGCCCCAAGGTGTCATCGGGCTCGGACGGCCGACAGGTGCGCGGCCTTCACCACCACCATGCGGATGGTCGTTCGGGTTCATAACGGAACCGCGGACGGTAGGACGGATACCCATGTGACGCTTACGGCCGGCTTTACCGATCTTGATCAGTTCATGATCGCCATTGCCTACGACACCGATGGCTGCGCGGCAGTCGATCGGTACCATGCGCATTTCGCCGGAGGGAAGACGCAGGGTCGCGTACTTGCCTTCCTTAGCCATCAGCTGTGCGCCGTTGCCAGCAGAGCGGACCATCTGGGCGCCCTTGCCAGGCAGCAGTTCGATGCAGTGTACGTTCGCGCCGATCGGGATGTTGCGCAGCGGCAGGCAGTTGCCGGTGCGGATCTCAGCCTGCGGACCATTGACGATCGTGTCGCCGTCCTTGAGGCCTTCCGGAGCGATGATGTAGCGCTTCTCGCCGTCGGCGTATGCCAGCAGAGCGATGTTGGCGCTGCGGTTCGGATCGTACTCGATGCCGATGACCTTTGCGGGGATACCGTCTTTGTCATTTCTCTTGAAATCGATGATGCGGTAGATGTTCTTGTGGCCGCCGCCATGATGGCGAACGGTGATCTTGCCGTAGCTGTTGCGTCCGGCTGTATTCTTACCCCGAACGAGGAGAGATTTTTCCGGCTCTTTCTTGGTGATCTCCGTGAAAGCGGAACCGGTCATGTTTCTCCGGGAAGGGGTATATGGCTTGTATGTTTTGATGGCCATGATCAATTACTCCTTTTGTTGTTGAATTTCATGCTTTGCGAGCCAGCCCATAACTGCTTCAAGCTTTTCGGGCCTGCCCATAACTGCTTTGTCGAGTTTCAGGTAATCGTGTGTCGCTGTTACGTAAAGGTCACACCATAAGACTTCGGAATCGCCGCAGGCGATTCGGTATGTGCCTCAAGTGCTTGTGCTCCTTTACAAGCGATGGCACATATTTACATGCCTTCGAAGAACTCGATGTCCTTGCTGTCTTCAGTCAGCGTTACGATGGCTTTCTTGGTAGCCGCAGTGCGGCCGACGATGTAGCCTCTTCTTCTCTTCTTGCCCGGTACGTTCAGGGTGTTGACCTTCGCGACCTTGGCGCCGTCGAACAGCTTCTCGACAGCTTCTTTGATCATAGTCTTGTTGGCATCCGGATGGACCAGGAAGGTGTACTTGCGCTCGGCCATCAGGTTCATGCTTTTCTCAGTAATGACGGGCTTTAACAGGACGTCGTAGTATTTAATGTCAGCCATTATGCGAATACCTCCTCAATCTTGGCAACCGCATCCTTGGTCACGACCAGAGTGTCGTACTTCAGAATGTCGTAGGTATTGATCATTTCGGCACGCTCGGTCTTGATGCCCGGCAGGTTGCGGGCGGACAGGATGACGTTCTTGTTGTTGTCACCGTCCATAACGACCAGTGCGTTCTCAACTTTCAGGTTTTCCAGAACCTTCTTCATGGCTTTCGTCTTGATCTCGTTC
Organism: Clostridiales bacterium; assembly: GCA_024689505.1. Lineage (GTDB taxonomy): Bacteria > Bacillota > Clostridia > Lachnospirales > Bianqueaceae > RUG159. The sequence continues at coordinate 3,965 of JAILDJ010000138.1, read as the reverse complement.
AGCTCGAGATTCTCGAGGACCACGATCTTCTGCTCCTGGACCTTGGAGCTCAGCGCGGACTTAAGAGCCAGACGACGGACCTTTTTATTGACTTTAACGGAGTAGTCACGGGGCTTCGGTGCGAATACAACGCCGCCGCCGACCCACTGCGGAGCACGGATGCTTCCCTGACGGGCATGTCCTGTGCCCTTCTGTCTCCAGGGTTTGCGGCCGCCTCCTCTTACCTCTGCGCGGGTCAAGGCGCTCTGAGTACCCTGACGAAGCTTGGCAAGGTGCGCTACCACTACTTCATGCATCACTGGGATGTTGACTTCTACGCCGAAGATCTGATCGTTCAGTTCGATCTGTCCGTTCTCGGCGCCGTCCATGGTATAAACAGCTACTTTCGCCATTTCATAACCTCCAAAATATTCTCTCTTGTTTTATGTAAAGCCTTGGATCAGGCTTTTACGCTGTTGACGATGGTGACTAAGGACTTCTTCGCACCCGGGATGGAACCCTTGATCAGGATCAGGTTCTGCTCCGCATCAGCGCGGACGACTTCCAGATTCTGAACGGTGGTCGCGACGTTGCCCATGTGGCCGGGCAGCTTCTTTCCCTTGAAAACACGTCCGGGAGAGGTAGCAGCGCCCATGGAACCGGCATGACGATGATACTTGGAACCGTGCTCCATCGGTCCGCGGGACAGGCCGTAACGGTGGATGGCACCCTGATAGCCTTTACCTTTGGATGTACCGCTGACATCGACCTTGTCGCCGGCAGCGAACATGTCAGCCTTGATCTCCTGGCCGACTTCATAACTTTCGGCATCGTCCAGACGGAACTCGCGGACGAAACGCTTGACTTCCACACCAGCCTTGGCGAAATGGCCTTTTTCCGGCTTGTTGACCAGCTTCTCGCGGATCTCGCCGAAACCGACCTGTACGGCACTGTAGCCGTCATGCTCAACGGTCTTGACCTGCGTTACCACACAGGGACCTGCTTCAAGGACTGTTACCGGGATCATTTCTCCGGTCTGCTGATCGAAGATCTGCGTCATACCGATCTTCTTTGCAAGGATTGCTTTCTGCATTGTTTCAATGCTCCTTCTAATAATCTACAGCGGCACGCTTATTTCTCGTGCATTCTAGGTCATTAGCGCCCGGGAATGCTGTGGATCTCCCGGACTCTCCACCAGCGGAGCCTCGCGGCTCTTAGCGGCATTGAGCTATGTCAATTTGAATAACCTTTGAGTGGATCTTTGGCTCGTTCAGACAGCTTCTGATGTTTGGGATCAGTTCTTAGCTTCGACCTTGATGTCAACGCCGGCCGGCAGTTCCAGCTTCATCAGCGCATCGATGGTCTTGTTGGTGGGATTCAGAATGTCGATGAGGCGCTTGTGGGTGCGCTGCTCGAACTGTTCGCGGGCATCCTTGTACTTGTGGACAGCACGCAGGATGGTAACGACTTCCTTGTGGGTAGGCATCGGGATCGGGCCGCTTACCTGTGCGTTGGTGCGCTTCGCAGCTTCCACGATCTTCTGTGCGGACTGGTCGATCAGCTGATGATCATAAGCCTTCAAAGTGATTCTGATTTTCTGATTTGCCATAAAAATAAGCCTCCTATTCGTACTTGTTTGTGACATCTGCAAGGGCGTTTTCCTTATGTTACAGCCCTTCAAGTAAGTACGACTTTCGGCTGTACACTCGCCCGTGCGTGTCATCCCTCTGAACAAGCCAAAACAGAGACTTTTTACGCACTTTTCGATTGTTGTACAGGACCTTGTCGTCAGTTTCTTGAACTTGACATTCACTCCCCGTGAATTACCAGCTTGAGAGCCCGAATGGGCAGACTTCTGCAACCTCCCGGATCATCGCTATCAATGTCACAGCTTCACTATTATACGTGAAAACCCCTCAAATTGCAAGAAAATGAGGGGATTTCGGTCGTTTTTTGAATGTAGAAATTTAAAGAATTTTGGTCAAAATTTTTATGCATGTTGCACATTATGAGATTACTTTTCAGCCCCGAAAAATGATACGAGATTCCTTTTGTGCATGCATCACGGTATGATCCGCCGTTCCACGAGCAGTTTCCCGACCGGCCCGGCGTAACGGTCCATCAAATGGTCATATTCCTCAGGCTCCACAGGATCGTCAAAGCCCATGATATCGTACACGACACCGGCTTCTTTGATGTGATACGGCAGATCCTTCAAGCCACAGGACAGATAGAAGTCATGTCTGCGCAGACGTTCATCATAGTTATCCGCGTTTGGATCCAGCATCTCACGCGCCAGAAACAGTTTTTGACCGACATACCGCTGCCGCAGTGCCCCGAGCACCTTATGACCGTACCCTCTGCCCCGCTGCTTCTCATCGATCGCAAGGAAAAATAAATAGGCTAAGATCTCATCCTTGACCATACAAGCAAAGCCGACCCATTCCACATCATTTGAGATGCTCCAAAGATCCACAAAGGGCTTCTTTGCTTTTTTGATGAAGATATTCCATGGAACGAGTTCATCTTCCGGAAACGCGCGGTGATATAAATCTCGGATCAGATCGGCATCGGCCTCAGATCCGCTTCGGATCCTATGGAAATACAATGACATGATCGTTCCACCTCACAGGATCCGTACCAGCCACGGGATCACGTACGTGGCGACACTCATGATCGTAGCCGCAAGCAGGATCCCAATGATGACCGCAGGAAACGCTTTCCGGAAGCGCAGTCCCATGAGCGCGGCCGCCAGTGACCCGGTCCAACCACCAGTGCCCGGCAGCGGGATGCCTACGAACAGCACAAGGCCCCAGAATTCGTACTTCTCGATCCGTTCCCGATGTCCCATCGCCCGCTTCTCCAGCTTTTCTACGATCGGCCGGAACATCTTCGTCTTCTTAAGCACCTCGAAGATCTTATCGATGAGCAGAAGAACGAAGGGCATGGGCAGCATATTACCCAGGATGCAGAACACAAGCGCACGCAGCCAGGGCAGCTTGAACAGAGCCGCCGCGATCATACCGCCGCGCAGTTCAAGAATGGGGACCATGGAAATGATGAAACATACGATATCCTTTGGGATCCCGGTCAAAGTATCTACGAACCATTGAACAAGTGACTGTACCAAAAGAACCTCCCGATATAAAGAAAATGAAAGGGTCCCAATGTCTGGGACCCTTGATTGTCATTGGGGTTGTGAATTACTCCTCGATCGCGGTAACGGAACCAGCACCAACTGTACGGCCGCCTTCACGGATAGCGAAACGCAGACCCTGCTCCATAGCGACGGGGTAGATCAGCTCGATGCCCATCTCGACGTTGTCGCCAGGCATGCACATCTCAACGCCTTCCGGCAGAGTGATGACGCCGGTAACGTCGGTGGTGCGGAAATAGAACTGCGGACGATAGTTGGTCAGGAACGGAGTATGACGACCACCTTCATCTTTGGTCAGAACGTAGACCTGACCCTTGAACTTGGTGTGCGGGGTAATGGTGCCGGGCTTTGCCAGAACCTGTCCACGCTGGATCTCAGTTCTCTGGATACCACGCAGCAGAGCGCCGATGTTATCACCAGCCTGAGCTTCGTCAAGCAGCTTATGGAACATTTCAACGCCGGTAACGACGTAGGTCTTGGTCTCGAAGGACAGACCAACCAGTTCGACCTGATCAGATACATGCAGAACGCCACGCTCGACACGGCCGGTAGCAACAGTACCACGACCAGTGATGGAGAAGACGTCTTCAACAGGCATCAGGAACGGCTTGTCAGTGTCACGCTGCGGAGCAGGAATGTAAGCATCGACTTCGTCCATGAGTTCGATGATCTTGTCGCCCCACTCGCCCATGGGATCTTCCAGAGCCTTCAGAGCAGAACCGCGGATGATCGGAGTGTCGTCGCCCGGGAACTCGTACTCGTCGAGCAGTTCACGGATTTCCATGTCGACCAGGTCAAGCAGCTCTTCGTCGTCGACCATGTCGCACTT
>JAILDJ010000267.1 GCA_024689505.1 Clostridiales bacterium | reverse complement strand
GCCCTTCTGGCCGATCCGTTTCTGCCACGTAAAGTCACGGAGAACCGGGACGATGAGATCGTGCGCTGCCTGCGGTGCTTCACCTGCATGGCAGAGCGCGCTGCTACGTCCACCCGCCGCTGCACGGTCAACCCGCTGATCGGCCGTGAAATGGAAGGCGACGAAGTCCGGCCGGTCCCTGTGCGCCGCAAAGTTCTGGTCGCCGGCGGCGGTCCCGGCGGACTGTATGCCGCTTATACGGCCGCCCGCCGGGGACATGAAGTCCTCCTCTGTGAGAAGGAGGATCTGACCGGAGGCATCCTGAAGAGCGAGCAGGCCCTTCCTTTCAAACATGAAATGTATGCGCTGGCCGGTACCTATCGTCTGCTGGCGGAACGCGCCGGCGTTACGATCCGGACCGGCGTGGAAGTTACACCGGAACTGGTACGCGCAGAGGACCCCTACGCACTGATCATCGCGGTCGGCTCTGCACCGCTGGTGCCGCCGATCCCCGGGCTGGACGGTGCGAACGTGACCATCGTCAACAACTACTATCTGGAGAAAGACAAAGTCGGGGATGACGTGGTCGTGCTGGGCGGCGGCCTGGCGGGCTGCGAATGCGCGATCCACCTGGGTCAGGAAGGAAAGACCGTCCATCTGGTGGAGATGCGTGACACCCTGGCGCCGGATGCCAATGTCCGTCACCGTCCGCTGCTGCTGGCCGAGATCGACAAATGCGTCACCGTGCACACCGGCCACCGGGCTCTCAAGGTCACGGAAAAAGGTGTCATCTGCGCCACTGCCGATGGCGAAGAAGTCCTGATCCCCGGCCGCAGTGTGATCTGCGCACTGGGGCAGAAAGCCCGCACGGAAATGGTCGAAGCCCTTAAGGATACCGCTCCCTTCGTGCGCGTCATCGGCGACGCCCGCAAAGTTTCCACCATCACCAACGCTGTCTACGACGGCTACCATGCCGCACTGGATATCTAATACACAAGGAGGATATTATGGAAGTCAGACCTTACACTTACGAAGAATTCCCGGAATTCACCGAGCCCGTCGAAGGCGCTCAGATCATCGAGACGACCGGCGACGAAATGGGTGTGCTCTACCAGCACGACGTCGAGTACGATAACGTGAACGGCGTCTCGCTGCGCCTGCAGATCCTGATCCCCAACTGCCGCAACGACAAGTACGATTTTATGTCCGATCAGCAGTCCTTTGCGCGTCCCTGCCTCGTCTGGGTGCAGGGTTCCGCCTGGTTCCAGCAGTATATCTACATGAAAGTCGGAGACCTCGCCCGTTTTGCCAAGCGCGGCTACGTCTGCGCGATCGTGGAATACCGCCACTCCGGCATCGCGTCCTTCCCTGCCCAGGCCGTGGATACCCGTAATGCCATCCGCTTCCTGAAAAAGAACGCCGGCAGGTTCGGTATCGATCCCGAGCGCATGATCGTCGCGGGGGATTCTTCCGGTGGACACACTGCCATGTGGGCGGGCATGCTGCACAACGATGACACCGAACAGAACCACTACCCGGGCATCAGCGGGGAAGTCCAAGGCATCATCAACCACTATGGTTCCACCTCCGTCATGGCGCCGGATTCCAACCCGCAGACCGTCAACCATTGTCTGCCGGACAGCCCGGAAGGTCAGGTCATGGGCGGCCGCAACCTGCTGGAACATCCGGAATGGGCTCGTGCCCTGAGCGTCGAGTGCAACATCGACGAGACCACCCAGCTCCCACCGGTGGTGATCTTCCACGGCACGAAGGACCGCACCGTCAACTGCACGGGCAGCGTCATCCTGTACCAGCAGCTGAAGAAGACCGGTCATCCGGCCGACCTCTACCTGATCAAAGGTGCCGACCACGGCGGCAGCGAGTTCTGGACCGATACCGTGCAGGATATCATGGAAGATTTTATGAAGAAGTGCTTTGCTTAAGCTCCTTTGCACATAAAAAAGCTCTTGTTCATATGTGAACAGGAGCTTTTCACTTTCTCATTTCTTTTCTTCATAGGAATCCCTGACTTTACACAGCGCCTGATATGTCTTCATCCTCGGATGGTTTTCGTCAGTGATCCCTTCATCAGCGATCTTTCTTTCACAATCCGCCGCCATGTCACGGGCCAGGCTGGCGTAGATCCCTTGGTCCGCATGCTCGTCCAGACCGATCTGGATGATGTCGGTCACAAACCCCAGGGACGCCGTGGTATAGAAGGTGCCTTTATAGCCATTCAGCGTCTCATCCCCTTCCACGAGCGTGCTGTGGATACGGTTGGTCAGGAAAACCACTACCAGGTCTTCTTCCGGATCGATGACCGTAAGTGTGCCCGTGAAGCCCTGATGTCCGATCGTATTGCTGCCGCTGACGGAGCTGAAATAGTTGTCCCACTCATGGACACCCTGCCGCCACCAGCCCAGGCCGTACCAAGGCACGTACTCGCTCTTCGGTGCACTGACCAGGTCGATCACGTTCTGCGAGAAGAACCGATGCCCACCGTAACCGCCGGTGCGCATCACCGAGGCCAGTTTCGCCAGATCCGCAGCGTTGGAAAACAATCCCGCGTGCCCGGAGATCCCGGCCATGCAGTACCAGGCGTTGGGATCATGTACCTCGCCCTGCAAAGTATAGGTGCGTACGCCGGTATAACCCAGATGACCGTCCCGGCTGTTGCCCATGACTTCCGTTGCTGCACAGTCTTCCGGCTGGAACCCGTGCTGCAGCGGATTATACGTGATGTGCGTAAGACCCATCGGCTCGAAGAAGGTCTCGTCCAGGAACTGATCCATCCGCTTGCCGGTGATTTTCTCCACGCAATAACAGAGGATTATGAAATCCACGTCGCTGTACATGGTCTTCGTGCCCGGCTCGTACATCAGCGGTGTGCGGAAGATCTGGCGCAGCGTCTCTTCGCGGGCCGCTTCATCCGCACCGGTACCAACGAATGTCGCGTTCCCCGTACCAGCATCGAAATACTGCGTTGCGCAATCGTATCGATCGTTGAAATACTGCGGTCCCGCCGGGAAGCCACCCTGGTGCGTCATCAAATCGCGGATCGTCAGGCTGGCCTTCCACTCCTTATTGGTCTCCAGAGGGATTGGATCATACCCTTCGTAATCGATC
>JAILDJ010000217.1 GCA_024689505.1 Clostridiales bacterium | reverse complement strand
GCGCTTTCTTTTTCTATTTGTACATGGGGGATGTCCATCGCGTTCAATTCTTTAAGAACGGCAGCGGGGTCATCGAACAGTTCCAGCAGCGCGGCAGACAGCATATCGCCGGCGGCGCCCATGCCACAGTCAAGATATAACGTCTTCATAATAAACCTCCTGAAAACTAAGACTGTATTCAGTATAACAGATATCGATAAAAAAGCAAGAATTGCATTCTACAGGGCTTTCTGCTATAATTTTCGCAGGAACTGAATCTTATCTCTGCAAGGAGTTTTTTATGAAACTGATCACATTTGCAGTGCCTTGTTATAATTCGGAAGCCTATATGAGCCACTGTGTGGAGTCTCTGCTGTCCGGAGGCAAGGACGTGGAGATCATCCTGGTCGACGATGGTTCTAAGGATGGCACCGGTGCCATCGCGGACCAGTACGCGGCCACATATCCGGACGTGGTGCGGGTCATCCATCAGGAGAACGGCGGCCATGGCGAAGGTGTCAACCAGGGGCTGGCCCATGCTTCCGGTCTGTACTATAAGGTGGTCGATTCGGATGACTGGGTCAATGAAACTTCGCTGGCCCATGTACTTGAGACCATGCGCGAGCACCTGCGGTCCGGCTGGCAGGTCGACATGTACGTCACCAATTTTGTGTACGAACATATCGAAGAGGGGTATCAGAGGATCGTCGAATACAGCAAAGTCTTTCCGGTCGAGCAGATCTGCACCTGGGGCGGCATCAAAGGCTTCAAGCAGTGGGACTACATGATGATGCACTCCGTCATCTATCGGACGGAAGCACTGAAAGAAAGCGGTGTGCACCTGCCCAAGCACACGTTCTATGTGGACAACATCATGGTCTATCAGCCGCTGCCGCACATGAAGACCCTCTGCTATCTGAACGAGAATTTCTATCGGTATTACATCGGTCGTGACGGGCAGTCCATCGAAGAAGACGTGATGATCCGCCGGGTCGACCAGCAGATCCGCGTCACAAAGATCATGCTGAACAGCTATTCCTACGCAGAACTGGCCAAGCTGCCCCGTCCGTTGTATAAATACATGATCAACTACATGAGCAAGATCATGTGCATCACGTCCATGTTCCTGCTGCTGGCGGATCAGAAGAACGGGACAGAGGTCCATACGCGGGAGCGGGATCAGCTGTGGCAGGAGGTCAAGGAGCGGGATCCGAAGTTCTACCGCAGGCTGCGCACCCAGGTCGTAAGCCTGGCCGCGACCATCCCCGGAAAATACGGTCCCAGGATCAGTATCTTCCTGTACCATATCGCACAGAAGATCTTTAAATTCAACTAAAAAGAGACCCGGCACAAGGGTCTCTTTAATCGTAAAGCTTTTTCAAAAGCGGTGATTCGCGGCGGAAGATCAGGAAATAGAAGGGGATCACCAGCGCCAGGGCGCAGTACACATCGATGACGGAATGCTGCTTGAGGAACACCGTCGACAGGGTGATCAGGATGGCAAGCACCGGCGAGCCGTAGTAGAGGATCGGGTACTTTTTCAGAGGCTTATACCGCCACAGGGCGATGGCCGTGACGATGGAATTATATACGTGGATACTGGGACAGACGTTGACTGGTGGGTCTCCGGCCCAAAGCGTGTTCATTGCCCAGGAGAACAGGCCTCTCGTCTCGATGATGGGACGCAGATCCTGCCCGTTGGGGAACAATGTATAAACGATCAGGCAGAAGTTCATGCCAGCGTACAGGCAGATGTTGTGCCGCACGAACAGTTCCGGCGACTTGAAGAAAAAGAAGACCTTCGTCAGGAACACGTAGACGAACCACATGAAGTAGGGGATCACGAACCAGAGCACGAAGGGGATCTTGTCGTCCAGCTTATCGTGCAGAACGTAGTATGGGACCTGGATGGTGCGATGCTGCAGCCAGGTGAACCAGGCAAGATATAAAAGCTCGTATGAAAGGATCCAGAAATGGCGATAGTCATGCAGGATCTTTTTAATGTCCAGTTTCAAGGGCAATGCTACCTTTCCAAAGTAAATAATATAGGATTTATACCACAATTCAGGGAGAATTGCAATGCGTATACGGTATCTTAGCAATACAGAAGAGATTTTGGAAGCATCCAGGCTCCTGGTCCGGAAGCCGGAGGACATGCGCGGCCGATGGCTGACATTGTGCCCGGAGGCCCGTGCGCTTGCCATGGAGATCGGCTGCGGCAAAGGGCGTTTCATTGGGGAGATGGCGCTCCAGGATCCGCAGACCCTGTTCCTCGGGGTGGAAAAGTTCTCTACGATCCTGGCGCGCAGCATCATGAACAATGAAGCGGAGGAACCTTTGCGGCCGAATCTGCGGCTGATCCGTTCAGACGCGCTGGATCTGGACGAGGCCTTCGCAGATGGTGAACTGGACCGGCTGTATCTGAATTTCAGCGATCCCTGGCCGAAGGACCGGCATGCGAAGCGCCGCCTGACGTCCGATCGGTTCCTGCCCCTCTATGCACGGTGGCTGAAACGGGGTGGAGAGCTGCATTTCAAGACAGACAACGATGCACTGTTCCCCTGGTCGGTGGAATCCCTGCAGCAGAATGGTTGGAAGATCATGTTCCGGACCGATGATTGGCACGCTTGCCCGGAGCAGAAGGGCGACGTCATGACCGAATACGAGATCCAGTTTTCAGAAGCAGGCAAGAAGATCCACAAACTGACCGCTGTTTATGAGGGATCGGATGCCAGCGCTTTGTAAAGCGTACGGAACAGAAGCCCGGTCAGCAAGGCGCCGACGAAAGCCGTAGGCAGCAGTTGTGCCCAGGATCCCAGCAGGACGATCTCATAGCGGGCCATCAGGACCTGTGCCGCATTGATCAGCGCGTGCATCAGGATGGCCGGCCAGAGGGATCCGCTGATCCAGGTCAGAAGAGCGGCGGCGGTACCGAAGCAGAAGGCGTAGGGCAGCTGCTGCAGGTTCAGGTGCAGGATGCCGAAGATCAGGCC
>JAILDJ010000215.1 GCA_024689505.1 Clostridiales bacterium | reverse complement strand
GTCCGCAGGAAAAGGAGGGGTTTGTATGCCGTGGGATCTGGACGGCAAACTGGTCGTCGGGATCTCTTCCAGAGCATTGTTTGATCTGGAAGAAGAGAACCGGATCTTCGAAACGGAAGGTCTGGACGCGTATCGTAAGTATCAGAGAGAGCATGAGAACGATATTCTGCGCCCGGGTACAGCCTTTCCTTTGGTCAAAGCGCTGCATCGTCTGAACTCCAACGACAAACGCCTGACCGAGATCATCATCATGTCCCGGAATTCCGCGGACACCAGCCTCAGGATCTTCAATTCGATCTCGCATTACGGGCTGGACATCAGCAGGGCCGCCCTTGTCAGCGGCGCCTCGATCTCCAAATATCTGAATGCTTTCAAGACGGACCTGTACCTTTCCTATAACGAGCATGAGGTACAGGAAGCGATCAACGCCGGCGTCGCAGCCGGTATCATCTGTTCCGGTACGGACCTTTCCATCGATCCCAATCAGGAGGTCCAGCAGATCCGCATCGCTTTTGACGGCGACGCGGTGATCTTCTCCGGTGAAGCGGAGCGGATCTACAAAGAACAAGGCCTGAAAGCATTTGAGGACTATGAACGTACCAACGCGCAGCAGTTGCTGCCGGAGGGACCTTTCGCGAAACTGCTCAAGACTCTATCTATGGTCCAGAGCCAGTTCCCTGATGGAGAAGGTCCGATCCGGTTGGCGCTGGTGACCTCGCGCAACGCTCCCGCACATGAACGGGTCGTGCGTACCCTGCGCGCCTGGGACGTCCGCATCGACGAGATCTTTTTCCTGGGCGGCATCCAGAAAAGTGAAGTGCTGGCAGCCTTCGGGGCCAACATCTTCTTCGATGACCAGACCGTGCACACCGATCCGGCATCGCATCTGGTACCTTCCGCGCGTGTGCCATATCCTTACGGACAATTGCAGTAATGAACGCTATTTCTTATGCGACGACAGTATCGGCAGTCACGGTCTTCTTACAGGGCATCTTGAGCTTCTTTTCGCCCTGCGTGCTGCCGATACTGCCGCTTTATATTGGGTATTTATCCGGCGGAACACTGGGCCGGGATGAGAACGGCCGCATGATGTTCGACCGGCGCAAGGTCCTGATCCACACGCTGTGCTTCATCATAGGTGTCAGTGCGGCGCTGTTTATTTTAGGATTGAGCATCAGTGCTGTCGGCGCCTTTGCCAGCCACAATCGGCAGCTTCTGTCGATCATCGGCGGCATTCTGATCATCCTGATCGGTCTGTATCAATTGGGTGTTTTCGGGACATCTGATTTTTTGGAACAGGAGCGGAAACTGCCCTTGCATCTGGAACGCTGGGCGATGACGCCGCTGACTGCATTGCTGATGGGCTTCGTGTTCAGTTTCTCCTGGACGCCCTGCATCGGGCCGACTCTGTCGTCGGTATTGATCATGGCAGCTTCGGCGGAGTCCCGTACCATCGGGTTCCTGCTGATCGGACTGTACTCTTTGGGTTTCTGCCTGCCGTTTTTGGCGGTAGGACTGTTTGCTTCCACACTTCTGGACTGGATGCGAGCCCATCGCGGCGTGGTGCGCTACACCGTCATCATCGGCGCATTGTTGATGATCGTCGTCGGCATCCTGATGGCGACCGGCTTGATGAGCCGTATGAGTCGGCTGGCAGCAGGTACGCAGGCGCAGGTAGAGGAATCGGTGGAGGAAGAGCCATCCATCGAAGAATCATCCATCGAAGAGCCATCCATCGAAGAATCACTAGAGGAATCTTCAGAAGATTCTGCAGAAGAATCTTCCGAAGAGCCTGACACAAAGCCGGAAGCACCGCCCGCCGCGGATTTCACCCTGGTGGATCAGTTTGGTGAAACGCGCAGTTTGAGCGATTATGCCGGCAAAGTCGTCTTCCTCAATTTCTGGGCGACCTGGTGCCCGCCGTGCCGTGCGGAAATGCCGGACATCCAGGCTGTTTATGAGAAGTATAAAGACAGCGGCGAGGTGGCGGTCCTTGGAGTGGCGCTGCCGGACCAGGGAGGAGAAGGTTCAGCAGAAGAAATAGCCGCCTTCCTTGCGGAAAACGGCTATAGTTATCCCGTGGTCATGGATGACGGGGCGCTGACGTACTATTATCAGATCTCCGCCTACCCGACTACGTTCATGATCCAGAAAGACGGGACGATCTACGGATACGTCACCGGGGCGATCTCGCAGGAGGTCATGCAGGATATCATCGATCAGACGCTGGAGGCAGGAGAATGAGAACGGTTTGATTACCTGATTTTATCGATAACATGGGTTTTATACTGTAGTTCTCATTTCTATACCTGATATGAAAAAGGTAGTTTTTTCAATCAGGTAAAAAATCGATGATTTATGAGGAACAGTACCTGATATTAGGGAAAAGCAGGAGAATATACTGTAATGAATGAAAGAAATGAAAGCAAATCAATGAAATTATACCTGATTTCTATAGAGGGATTTCAAAGATACTGTAGTCAAAAAAACTTTACCGTATAGAAAAAGAAGCTAGTTCATTATCAGGTAATATCCAAAGAAAAAAGCTGTGAGCAAGCAAAGCTCACAGCTTTTTAGGTTACACCATCAACTTATAGATCGCTTCCACATCTTTCTGATCCAGGGTCGTGAAGCCGTACAGTTTGCCGTCGGCATTTTCGGTACCGTAGCAGGCGGTGTGGGCCAGGAATTCGATGTCTTCTTCCTTGGCGCCGAGCTCTTCGAAGTTCTTCGGCATGCCGATGGAGATCAGGAAGCGGCGCAGGGCTTCAATGCCTTCCTTCGCGGTACGCTCGGGGTCATCGAAATCCATCTGGCAGCCCCAGACGCGGACGGCGATCTTGGCAAAGCGCATCACGTCGTGGTGCAGGGTGTAGGTGAAGACAGCGGGCATGGCCACAGCCAGACCGGCGCCATGGGCACAGTCATACAGGGCGGAGAGTTCGTGTTCTACGTTGTGGCTGGTCCAGTCCTGCGTACGGCCGACGCCGCAGGAATTGTTGTGTGCCATCATGCCGGCCCACATGATGTTCGCGCGAGCTTCATAGTTGTTGGGATCCTCGATGACGCGCGGACCTTCGTGGACCATTGTCAGGATCAAAGCTTCGATCAAGCGGTCGGTGACTTCGACTTCCTTGGTGTTGGTCAGGTAACGTTCGTACAGGTGGGCGATAATGTCCGT
>JAILDJ010000202.1 GCA_024689505.1 Clostridiales bacterium | reverse complement strand
CGGTCAAGTGCTATCTTATTATCAGATGTTAGCACTCGATGCGATAGAGTGCTAACAACAGCAAAGGCAGGTGATTGTATGGAACTCAATGATCGCAAGATCCAGATCTTGCAGGCGATCATCATGAATTATCTGGAAACTGCTGAGCCTGTCGGATCCCGTACGATCTCACGAAGGCTGCCGCTAGGGCTTTCCTCAGCTACCATCCGCAACGAGATGTCCGACCTGGAGGAGATGGGACTCATCGTTCAGCCGCATACATCGGCCGGACGTATCCCTTCCACAAAAGGCTATCGCTTATACGTAGACCATCTGGTGGGCTTGTCAGGCAAGCCGATGGAGCGCTTCGATCAGTTGAGAGGGCTTCTGCAGAACAAATACGTGCAGTTGGATTCACTCATGAAAGAAATGGGCGACATCCTGGCGGAGCTTACGAAATATACCGCCATCGTGGCCATGCCGCAGTTCCGAAAGACGCGCATCAAGCGTTTGCAGCTCGTCCCACTGGATCAATATTCCATGATCCTGGTGGTCGTCACGGATGGTAACATCGTGCGCAACAATGTCATCCGTACCAGACATCCGCTGCAGGTCGAGGATACATACCGTATGACGGATATCCTGAACGAGCATCTGGCCGGCCGTACGTTCGACGCAATCACGCCGGAAGAGGCCGCGGCGATGAAGCGGGAAATGCAGGCGGATTCCACGATGATGGAAGGTGTTTGGGACGCGATCAGCAATACGCTCCGGTACGCGGACAACATCGATGTCTTCACATCCGGTGCGACGAACATCCTGAATTTCCCGGAATTCTCCAACATCGCTCGTGCAAGGGCGCTGATGGAAGTGTTCCACGAAAAGGACAAAATGCTTTCTCTGGTCGATTATGATCTTAAGGAGGATGAATCCATGAAGATCACGATCGGCTCTGAAAATACCATCGAGCAGTTGAAGGATTGCTCCGTTGTAACAGCTACATATAAGTATGGGGGGCAGAACATTGGATCCATCAGTGTCGTGGGACCCATGCGTATGGATTATGACAGGGTCATCGGCACGCTGGACTATCTCGTAAAGGATTTCCAGAACATGTTCGCGGACAATGAAGAGAAAGAACAAAAGAAACCAACAGAATAAACAGAAAGGCGGTTTCCGATCGATGAACGAAGAAGAGATCAAGACGCAGGAACCTGTAGAAGAGCCGGTACCTGAGGAAGTGGTCGAATCTGCACAGACAGAAGAAACAGAAACCAAAGAGCCGACGCCGGAAGAATTGATCCAGGCGGCGGAGCAGAAAGCATCCGATTTTGAAGATAAGTGGAAACGCAGCATGGCGGAATTCGATAATTTCCGCAAGCGTACCACTAAGGAAAAAGAGCAGTCCTTCGACCGCGGCGCGAAAGATGTCGTAGAGAAGATGCTGCCGATCCTGGACAATTTCGAACGGGCCGTGGCTGGTGCAGATCCGGAAGATGCTTTCGCGCAAGGCATCCAGATGATCTACAAGCAGTTCAAGAGCGCCTTGGAGGACCTCGGGGTCACCGAGATCGAAGCGCTGGGCCAGACGTTCGACCCGAACCTGCATTACGCAGTCTCCCATGTGGAAAACGAGGAGCTGGGTGAAAGTACGGTCGCTGCCGTGTTCCAGAAGGGATACAAGTACAAGGATACGGTCGTACGGTGCAGTATGGTGCAAGTCGCCAATTAGTGGCGTTCATGCATAAATAATCCAAGTAAATAATGAAAAAGGAGATATAGTCATGGGAAAGATCATAGGTATCGATTTAGGAACGACCAACAGCTGCGTAGCCGTTATGGAAGGCGGCAAGCCTGTTGTTATCACCAATCCGGAAGGTTCCAGAACCACACCTTCCGTCGTAGCATTCACTAAAAACGGAGAGCGTCTGGTGGGCGACACCGCCAAGCATCAGGCGATCATGAATCCGGACAAGACCATCAGCTCCATCAAGCGTAAGATGGGTACCAACCATCGTACCGAGATCGATGGCAAGAGCTACAGCCCGCAGGAGATCAGCGCGATGATCCTGCAGAAGATGAAGGCCGACGCTGAGAGCTATCTGGGCGAGACCGTTACCGAAGCTGTCATCACGGTTCCTGCATATTTCACCGACGCACAGCGTCAGGCGACCAAGGACGCCGGTAAGATCGCGGGTCTGGATGTCAAACGTATCATCAACGAGCCGACAGCCGCTGCGCTGGCTTACGGCCTGGATAACGAAGAAGAGCAGACCATCATGGTCTATGACCTGGGCGGCGGTACCTTCGATGTATCTCTGATCGAGATCGGCGATGGTGTCATCGAAGTTCTTGCTACCAGTGGTGACAACCATCTGGGCGGCGATGATTTCGATCAGCGCGTGATCGATCATATGGTCAGCGAGTTCAAGAAAAACGAGGGCATCGATCTGTCCAGTGACAAGATGGCCATGCAGCGTTTGAAGGAAGCGGCAGAGAAAGCGAAGAAAGAGCTGTCTCAGATGACCACCACCGAGATCAACCTGCCCTTCATCACCGTTACTGCTAATTCCGAGCCGAAGCATCTGCAGATGACCCTGACCCGTGCCGAGTTCGACCGTCTGACTTCCGACCTGGTCGAGCGTACGTTGGATCCGGTCCGCAACGCTCTGTCTGATGCCGGCAAGTCTCCTTCCGATCTGAACAAGGTCCTGCTGGTCGGCGGTTCCACCCGTATCCCGGCCGTTCAGGAAGCTGTCAAGAAGATCACCGGTAAGGATGCTTCCAAGACCCTGAACCCGGATGAGTGCGTCGCGATCGGCGCTGCGATCCAGGGCGGCAAACTGTCTGGTGAAGCCGGTTCCGGCGATATCCTGCTGCTGGATGTTACCCCGCTGACGCTGGGTATCGAGACCATGGGCGGCGTTGCCACTCCGTTGATCGAGCGTAACACCACCATCCCGACCCGTAAGAGCCAGATCTTCTCCACCGCGGAGAACAACCAGACCGCCGTCGACATCCACGTCGTACAGGGTGAGCGTCCGATGGTCCGCGATAATAAGACCCTGGGCCGCTTCCGTCTGGACGGTATCGCTCCGGCACCGCGTGGTATCCCACAGATCGAGGTTTCCTTCGATATCGATGCCAATGGTATCGTAAAGGTCACCGCGAAGGATCTGGGTACCGGTAAAGAGCAGAACATCACCATCACTGCTTCCACCAACCTGTCTGACGCTGAAGTCGAGCGTGCGGTCAAGGAAGCCGAGCAGTTCGCTGAAGAAGATAAGAAGCGTAAAGAAGCAGTCGAGACCGTCAACAATGCCGACGCTATGGTCTTCCAGACAGAAAAAACGCTGGAGGAAGTGGGCGACAAGATCGACGCGGCTGATAAGAGCAGCATCGAGACTGAAATGAATGCGCTGAAGGAGCTGGTCGAGCAGGCCAAGAAAGAGACGCCGAGCGACAGCGACATCCAGCGTATGAAGGATACGACCGATCGTCTGATGAAAGCCCTCAATGAGATGGCGACCAAGCTGTATCAGCAGCAGGGTCCGCAGGGCCAGCCGGGTCCTGATTTCAATGGCGGCCAAGGCTTCGGCGGCGGCCCGAAGAGCGGCGACGATGACGTCGTAGATGCGGACTTCAAAGAAGTCTGATCATGATAACATAAAGGGATCGCCGGCACTTTTCCACAAGTGTCGGCCTTCCATTGTATAAGTTTGATATAGAGGTGTAACACATGGCAGAGAAAAGAGACTACTACGAGGTCCTTGGGGTCGATAAATCGGCCAGCGACCAGGATATCAAGAAGGCCTTCCGCAAACTGGCCAAGAAATATCATCCGGACGCGAATCCGGGTGACAGTGAAGCAGAGGCCAAGTTCAAAGAGGTCAATGAGGCGTACGAAGTCTTAAGTGATCCTGAGAAGAAATCCAAATATGATCAGTTCGGCTTTGCCGCGTTCGAAGAAGGCGCAGGCCCGCAGTACGGCGGATTCAGCGGTTTCGGTGGTATGGACGATCTTTTTGGCATGTTCGGGGATTTCTTCGGCGGCGGACAGAGTTATGGCCGCAGGCGCAACGCACCTATGAAGGGCAACGACGTCCAGACCCGGGTAGAACTTTCCTTTACGGAAGCCGCGTTCGGCTGCAATAAGACCATCAGTGTATGGGTGTATGAGAACTGTGATGAATGCGGTGGTTCCGGCGCCAAGAAGGGCACCAAGCCGGAGACCTGTCCACAGTGCCATGGTTCCGGTCAGATCCAGTTCCAGCAGCAGACCTTGTTCGGCAACACCATCAGCATGCGGCCTTGTTCCCGCTGCGGCGGCACAGGCCAGATCATCAAGGAAAAGTGTCCGAAATGCTCCGGCGAAGGCCAGGTGCGTACCCACAAGACATTCGAGGTCACCATTCCTGCCGGCATCGATAATGGCCAGAGCATCCGAAAGAGCGGTCTTGGTGAACCGGGTGTCAATGGTGGACCGAACGGTGATCTGTTCGTGACCGTTGCCGTCCGTCCGGATCCGTTCTTCTCTCGTCAGGGTTATGACGTATATTGCTCTGTACCGATCAGTTATGCCCAGGCTGCTCTGGGTGATGAACTGGAGATCCGTACGATCGATGGTTCTGTCAAGTACTCTATAGCAGAGGGTACGCAGACGGGTGCCAGATTCCGGCTGCGCGGCAAGGGCATCCCTGTCCTGCATCGGGATGGACAGCGCGGCGACCAATATGTTACCGTCAATATCGAAGTGCCCAAACACCTGAATGAGGAGCAGAAGCATCTGCTGCGTGAATTCGCCGCTTCGTTAGGCGAAGGGACCAAAGGCGGAGCGAAGAAGAAATCCTTCTTCAAAAAGTGATCCGGGAGGGATGATATGAACTGGTATCAGTTTACGATCCATACTGTTTCAGAGGCCGTGGAGGCCATAGCCTATATGCTGGAGGATATCGGGTTTCAAGGCGTGGAGATCCAGGATCCGCAGGATATCCTGAGCCAGGAGCAGGATCCCACTGCATGGGACTATATCGATGAGGACCTGTTAGCCGGCATGGATCCAGAAGATGTGACAGTCAGCAGCTATCGGTCCTTTGCGAACATTACTTCTGACCATGATCTGGAAGATCTGACGTTCACGATCCAGACACGTCTCAAGGAGATCTCTCAATACCTGCCCATTGGAAAAGGTACCATCGAGATCTCTGTCAAGAACGAGGATGACTGGGCGAATGCCTGGAAAAAATATTATAAGCCGTTCCGGTTGGGCAAACACATCTATATCGTACCCACATGGATCGAACCGGAGGATATCCAGGAGGATGATATCCGGCTCACGATGGATCCGGGCATGGCCTTTGG
>JAILDJ010000131.1 GCA_024689505.1 Clostridiales bacterium | reverse complement strand
AACGATGAGCGCGGCGAAATGCTGATGCAGGCGCTGGGCGCCTATCCGAACGTCCGTACCGACCAGATCATCCGGGAAGGGGCATCGTCCGTCACCCTGGTCATGAACGCGCAGGATACCAAGCAGCGTACGTTCTTCTTTATCGGGGAAGCCAGCGATAAATATAACCTCAGCTGTATCGACTGGGATGCGCTGGACGGCGAGATCTTCCATCTGGAATACCTGCTGCTGATGAAGCAGGTGGATGCGGAAGATCCGGAATACGGCACACACGGTGCGCGGATCCTGCACGAAGCCAAAGAGCATGGCATGAAGACATCGATCGATATCGTTTCCGAACAGAGTGACCGCGCGAAGAAGATCGTGACCAGTGCCCTGAAGTATACCGATTACTGCGCGGTCAACGAGGTCGAAGCGCAGGGGGTCACCGGCGTGGATCTGACGAGTTCGGAAGAGGCCCTTCTCGCAAACGCGGAGAAAGCGGCCCGGATGCTGAAGGAACTCGGTGTGGCGACGTGGGTGGTCATCCATTCGCCGGCGTACAGTTTCGGGTACGACTGTCAGAACGATCAGTTCATCGCCCTGCCGAGCGTGAAGCTTCCGAAGGGATATATCAAAGGAACAAACGGCGCCGGCGATGCCTACTGCAGCGGCATCCTGTATGCGGCGCTGCGCGGCGACACGTTGGAAGAGGCCATGCGCCTGGCGGCAGCCAGCGCAGTCTGTTCCCTGTCTGAAGAAAACGGTTCGGACGGCCTGCGTCCGTGGCAGGATGTACTGGCTGCCATGAAACAATTCGACTGACACAAGAGGGTGAAAGGAGAACATTGTGAGTAAGATCAGAGAGGTATTTGAACGGGGAGACGGAATCCTGCAGCTGACACCGACGTGGGTACCGCGTCCGTTTAACCGGCCGGGCAGAAGGCTGCGCCTGCATCCCGATGATTATTTTGCCATGGGGATGGACCGGGGAGCCATTGTGGAACGGTGGTTCAGTTCGATCACTCATGTGGAGACAGCCGGAGCGGGCCCCTACGAGGGCATGAGCTTTGTCAACGTAGACGATGACCCGGAGCATGTCATCCTGTTCAAGGATTTCATCGATGAACTCGGTGCGGATCTGATCGGGCAGGAGCTGATGGACAAATACGGTACCTGGCCGATGTATTCTAAGTTTTATGATTATCAGCTGCCGCTGTTCCATCATATCCACCATGCGGAAGAAGCCTGCAAACGGGTCGGCGTATTGCCCAAACATGAGCATTATTTCTTCCCGAAACAGTACAACAGCCATATGGGCGATATGCCGGTATCCTATTTCGGGTTTGATCCTTCGGTCAGCAAAGAAGAAGTGATGGACCGCCTGCGTGATTTCACGGTGCGCGATACGCGGATCACAGAACTGTCCCGGGCCTTCCGGATCGAACTGGATACAGGCTGGTACACGCCGGCCGGCGTGGTGCATGCGCCCGGTTCGCTGTGCACCTACGAGCCGCAGTGGAACAGCGATGTGATGGCCATGTGGGAAAATGTGGTCAACGGCGAAGTCTTCCATTACGAAGACCTGTCGGGCTATCTGCCGGAAGAAGACAAGAACAGCATCGAAAAGATCTTCGAAGTGGCAGACTGGGAGCTGAATACCCTTCCGAAT
This sequence comes from Clostridiales bacterium, assembly GCA_024689505.1. Taxonomy (GTDB): domain Bacteria; phylum Bacillota; class Clostridia; order Lachnospirales; family Bianqueaceae; genus RUG159. The sequence goes on along the minus strand of JAILDJ010000131.1, from coordinate 7,460 downwards.
TACCGGGAGAAATTCTTCCGGAGACCGAAACCGGAAAGCGCGGGCGAAGGCTTCGACCAGAAGTGGATCGTATACGGAAACGACTACGTGGGCGGCAAGGAACTGACCGTCTATCCGGGACACACGGTCACGATCCAGGATCCGTGCGCGTACGGCACGCTGGTCATCCAGGGGCACGGCCGGTTCGGCGGCTTCGACTGCGAATCTCCGACCATGATCCACTACGGCGACCTGACGGCAGACGAGTTCTTCGTCAGCAAGGCCAAGGCGGCGGCCGGCGTGACGATCACCAATACGTCCAAGTACGAACCGCTGGTCATGCTGAAGCATTTCGGGCCGGACGGCGGGATCCTGCCGGCGGAATGAACGGGTGCCGGCAACTTAATCACAGCAAATAAATCTACGCAAAAACACAAAGTAGACCAGTAAGAAAACCCCCACTATAGATATAATGGGATGTGTAATGGAAGCATACTCATTCAGTCAGATGACGGCAGGAGTAGATGATGGCGAAAGAACTCTTGAAATTGTCTAACATTTCAAAGACATTCCCGGGCGTAAAGGCACTTCAGAATGTCAGCTTCTCCCTGAAAGAAGGAGAAGTGCACTGCATTTGCGGTGAGAACGGCGCCGGAAAGTCGACGCTGATCAAGATCATATCCGGCGCCTATCAGCCGGATGCCGGCGGCACGATCGAGGTCGAAGGCAAAGCGGTGAAACTGGATCCGCTTTCCGCCATGAAGATGGGGATCCAGACGATCTATCAGGAGCATACCGTTTTCGAAACCCTCAGCATTACCGAAAATATTTTCGAAGGCATGGAGATCACGAAACACGGCATCATGCAGTTTGATACCATGCGCAAAAAAACGAAAGAGGTGCTGGAGTATCTCAACAGCGATCTGGATCCGGACCGGATCACAGGAACGCTGTCTTCCGGCGAGCAGAAGATCGTCGAGATCGCCAAAGCGCTGGTGTTTGACAGCAAGGTGATCATCCTGGACGAGCCGACGGCTTCCTTCTCCATGAAGGAGATCGACAACCTGATGGATATCGTCAAAAAGATCGCGGCCAGAGGGATCGGGATCATCTATATCTCCCATCACCTGGATGAAGTCTTCCGGATCGGCGATACGATCACGGTACTGCGCGACGGCATCTACATCAAGACGGTCGGTAAGAATGACATCACCGAACCGGAGCTGATCCGCGACATGGTCGGCCGTGATGCGTCTGCTTTCTATACACGGGAATACTACCCGCAGGGTGAAATCGTTATGAAGGTCCGGAATCTTTCCGGCAACGGTGTCCGGAATATTTCCTTCGACCTGCACCGCGGAGAGATCCTGGGGTTTGCCGGTATGGTCGGATCCGGCCGCAGTGAGCTGATGACGCTGCTCGTAGGCGGTGCGCACAGGCTGACCGGACAAGTGGAAGTGCTGGGCAAGGAGGTCCATTTCCACAGCCCGGAAGAATCCATCAAACACAAGATCTGCTACATCACCGAGGACCGGCAGCACACCGGCCTGTTCCTCGATCATACGATCGCCCGGAATACGATCCTGGCCAATATGGTGAATACCAAAGGGTTTACGATCACACCCGCAAAAGAAATGCAGATCGGAAACGAGTTTGTCAAGAAATTGGGCACAAAGGCCAATGACGCCTCGGTACTGGCCGGCAACCTGTCCGGCGGAAACCAGCAGAAAGTCGTTCTGGCCAAGTGGTTCCATACAGACGGCGAGATCTATATTTTCGACGAGCCGACACGAGGCATCGACGTCGGCGCCAAGCAGGAGATCTATCAGATCATGATGAATCTGCTGAAAGAAGGGAAGGCCATCATCATGGTATCTTCCGACACACCGGAGGTGGTCTCCATGAGCGACCGCATCCTGGTCATGAAAGAAGGCATGATGGCCGGCATTCTGGAGCGTGACGAGATTTCCGAGGAAAGCATTCTTGAAAAATCCATAGGGGGAACAACGATATGAGCGACAAACCAGCCAAAGGAAGAAGAGAATCCATTTTTAAAAAGAGCGACATAGCGACCGTCGCGATCATCCTGATTGCGTTTGTTGCGCTGATGGTCGTCATTGAGTTGATCCAGGGACAGTTCAAGTTCTTCACGGTTGCCAACTGGCTGAACATCCTGATGCAGAACGCGGTCGTCGGGATCATGGCCATGGGCATGACGATCGTCATGATCTCCGGAGGTATCGACCTGTCGGTCGGCTTCCTGGCTTCGCTGGGCGGCATTTTCGTGGCGAAGGCGATCGTGCACTGGGAGTGGTCGACCTGGCCGGCAATCCTGGTAGGCGTACTGCTCTGTATCGGACTGGAGGCAGGCCTGGGGGCGATCATCGCCTTCCTGGAAGTCGAGCCGTTCATTATTACATTGGGCGGCAGTATCTGTTTCCAGGGTATTGCCCTGCTGATGTCCAAATCCCGTGAGATCACCATGCCGGGCCACGAACTGGATTTTGTCAAATCCAATCTGTTTGAGACCACCACGGCGGGAGGAACGAAGATCCAGCTTCCCATTTATATCATTCTGTTCGTAGTGATCGCGGTCATCGTATGGCTGGTCCTGAAATACACCAAATACGGCCGCCGCGTCTATGCAGTCGGTGCCAACCCGTCTGCAGCGTTCCTGGCTGGTGTCAACGTCAAGAACCTGAAGTTTTCCACCTATGTCATCAACGGCCTGCTGGTCGGTATCGCATCCATCGTGCTGCTGGGACGTGTCGGGACGGCTATCATCACGAACGGCCAGGGCGCTGAGATCAACGTCATCGCCTGCGTCGTTATCGGCGGTGTGGCAATGTCCGGCGGCAAAGGAAACGGCATGGGTACCTTCCTGGGCGTACTTCTTCTGGGTGCCATCACCAATGCGATGAACGTCCTCGGTCTCCGTTCCGAATGGCAGTACGTCGTGAAAGGCGCGATCATCATCGCAGCGGTTGCCATCAGTGCCGTAGCGACCAAGATCGCGGCAGCAAGATCGCTGGCACGGCAGCGGCAGGAAGCGCTGGCGGAACAGAAAGGCGAGTGACCGGCAAACGGCAGGAAGCGCCGGCGGAACAGAAAGGCGGGCGACCGGCAAACGGCAGGAAGCGCCGGCGGAACAAAAAGGCGGGCGACCGGCAAACGGTTCCGCGCAGAAACCACCATGGTATGAACAGGCAAGCCTGTTAATCATACAACCCTGAAACCAATGTAAGTGAAAATGATATGTTTTAGGAGGGAAAAATGAATAAGAAAGTTATTAGTGCAATCCTTTGTACAGCTCTGGCTGTCACGCTGGTAGGCCCGGTATCGGTCATGGCCGAGGAAGGTGATGTCAGCGGAAAGACCATCGGTTACTACATGGACGCTGCCGATGACTATTACAAATGTGCTTATGAAGTTTTCATGGATCAGGTTGCTGCGAACGAAGAAACGCAGGACTGGGATGTCCGTGATATCGTCGGACAGGGAACTTCACAGGAACAGCTCTCCGCAGTAGAAGACTTCATCACAGCTGGCGTGGATGCCATCATCGTGGTGCAGAACTCTCCGGAAATCACTGCCGAATGTATCACAAAGGCAAATGAAGCGGGTATTCCGTATTTCGCCATGACACATGCTCCGAGTGTTCCGGCCGGCGGCGAACTGGCTGGTTTCTCCGGCTATGACTTCGTATATTGCGGCAAATTCGCGGGCGAGGATGCTCTTGCTCACGGCGTAACGAAGCTGATCAATATCGAAGGCAAACTGGGACAGGGCACCGCTTCCGCACAGTCTCTGGGCTTCCTGAAAGCCTATGAAGAGGCCGGCAAAGATATCGGCGGCACAGCGGAAGAAGTTGCTTCCAACAAGACCGAAGGCGGCCCGGATCTGCAGATCGTGCAGTGGGATTCCGGCGGCTGGTGGTCTGAGCCGGCTAAAGCGGCTATGGCCAATGCCATCACCGCTCTCGGCGCAGACGGCTGGGATGGCGCTTATGTCCACAACGATGAGATGATGGACGGTGTTATCCAGGCTATCGAAGAAGCCGGACTGGATTCTTCCAATTACTGGCTCGGCTCCTCCAACGGCAAAGAGAAATCCTGGAAGTGGGTTGAAGAAGGCAAAGAGACCATGGATGTCAACCAGACTCCGTCTCTGGAAGGCGATGTCATGTATCAGATCGTCGTCAATTACTTCAAGACCGGCGAGTCCAAATATGTCATTCCGTACGTCACACCGTACAACAATGAAAACGTAACCGAGCTGACCCTGATCCCGTATGATCATGAGGCCTATGCGGCGATCCGCGACCAGATCAACACGGATATCTTCAGCGAAGACTTTGGTGATGCCACAGATCTGATTAACTGGAACTGATCATAATGATGAAGTGTGCCGCCTGAGCGATCAGGCGGCGTGCAGCACAGTCAACTGAAACGACAGATTTCACTTACACAGGGGATACAAAATGTGGGGCCCGGGATTGCCGCTGCGGCGCCCGGGCTTCCGGTTTATCAAGCAGGAGGAAACGTATGAAATTCGGAATCAGTTCGCTTGCCTGGCAGTCGCCGTTCCATGATCCTATGGGACAGTTTGAAAAGGCAAAGAAATATGGAGTGGATATTTACGAGATCGCGGCGGAAGATTTCAGCCTGATCAACGTGGAAGATATCCTGAAGGCTAAAGAGGCGACCGGGATCGGGACACCGTCGGTCTGCGGAGCCTTCGGGGAAACCAGAGACGTATCATCGGATTTGCCGGAATACCGGAAAGAAGGTCTGCAGTATATTAAAGATATGGTCGATCTGGCCGCGGCGATCGGCGGCGATACAGTGGTCGGCCCGATGTATTCTGCCTGCGGCAAAGCGCGTGCCGTCAGTCCGGAGCAGAAAAAGCAGGCCTGGGCCTGGGCTGTGGAATACCTGCAGGAAGCCGCCGACTATGCAAAAGACAAAGGGATCCGTCTGGGCATCGAAACGCTGAACCGGTTTGAGACAGATTTTATCAATACCGTAGATCAGGCCGCAGAGCTGATCGACCGGATCGGACGTGACAATGTCGGATTTATGCTGGATACATTCCATCTGAATATCGAAGAAACCAGCATCGTGGGCGCCATCAGAAGGACCGGCGGAAAGATCTATGATATCCATGCCTGCGCCAATACACGCGGCATCCCGGGAGAGGATCATTTTGACTGGCCGGCCATGGCGGCGGCCTTAAAAGAAGTGGGATACGATGATTACTGTGTCATTGAATCCTTTACGCCGGAATGTGAAGTCCTCGCCAAGTCGGCTTCTGTCTGGCGTCCGTTCGCGGAGTCGCCGGAAGCGATAGCGGAAAGAGGGATCCCGTTCCTCAGAAAGATATTTGCATAGAGAAAATCCGTTCCTCGGGAAGATATTTGCATAGAGAGAATCCGTTCCTTGGGAAGGTATTTGCATAATAGTTTGTGAACAGGTACAGAAGGAGGGAAAGCATGAAAAAAGTATCCATCGGCAGCTGGGCGTTCACCGGCGAGAACTTTGCGGACAATCCGATCGATCTGAAAGAGGTCGTGGAAAAACTGCATGAGATGAATTTTGACGGGATCAGCATGGGCGGATTCATGCCGCATGCCAATCCGTCACTCTATGATACAGAAGAGAAGAGAGCCGGGCTGAAAAAGCTGCTGGAAGACAATAAACTGGGCGTTGCCGATTATGCGGTCGATACCTGGAGTGTGGACGGCCTGAAACAGAGTGAAGAATGGATCGAACTGTTCCGTAAAGGCGCTGAACTCTGTCATCAGATGGGATGGCCGGTCATCCGTGTGGATTCCGGCACACAGCCGATCCTGCCGGAAGGCATGACCTATGCCGAAGCCCGTGCGAAGATCGTGGACAATTTCAAAAAGATCTGCAAGATCGCGCAGGGATACGGCCAGCAGGTCGTGTGGGAATTCGAGCCCGGCTTCATGATCAACGAGCCGAAGTACATTCTGGAGACCTATGAAGCCGTCAACGAGCCGAACTTCTCGATCCTGTTCGACACCTGCCACGGTTATATGTCCGCGGTCATGGGCGCGCGTCACATTGAGCCGGATATCCTGGAAGGCGGTATTCTGGAGTTCATCGACATGCTGAAAGGCAAGATCGGTTTTGTGCATCTGATCGACTCCGACGGGACACTGAATGTAACAGCGACCAGCACGCACGCGCCGTTCGGCCTGGGCAAGATCAACTTCGACGAAGTCATCCCGGCGCTGCTGGCAGCTGGCTATGATGGCGAATGGTGGGCGATCGACCTCTGCGAATGGCCGGATGCCTGGAACGCGATCCGTGAGTGCAAAGACGCGGTCGATGCCATCAACAAAAAATACTGCAGCTGAGGAGGATAAAGAAATGACAGGAAAAATGAAAGTCAACCGCTTTATTGAGCCCCTGAAAATGGTATATCAGGAAGAGGATATCCCGCAGATCGGTGCCAATGAGGTACTGATCAAGGTCAAAGCGACCGGGATCTGCGGCTCCGACGTTGTCTATTACTATGGCGAGACGCCGCTGGATACGCCAGACGGCAAAGGTCCGCTGATCCTCGGACATGAGTTCTCCGGCGTGGTCGCCGAACTGGGCGAGATGGCGCAGAATCTGGGACTGTTTGAGATCGGCGATCATGTGGTCGTCAATCCGGTGCAGCAGTGCAATGCCTGCCCGGCCTGCATGCGCGGAGAGTTCAATGCCTGCTCTCATGTGGAAGTCGTCGGCACCATGGTGGACGGCGCCATGGCAGAGTATGTCAAAGCCAAATATACCCATGTCTATAAGATCCCGGAAAGCATTGCGTTCGCACACGCGGCCATTTCGGAGCCGCTGGCCTGCGCCACACACGCAGTCGACCGCCTGGATATCCAGCCGGGCCAGACTGTCGTCATTTACGGCGTCGGCGGTATCGGCCTGATGATGACGCAGCTGTGCAAGGCGTATGGCGCCGGCAAGGTCATCGTGGTGGCCAGAAAAGACTTCGGTCTCGGCAAAGCGCTCGAAGGCGGCGCAGACTTTGTGATCAACAACACGGATACTTCTTCTCCGTATTATGCAGCGGATGTCCCGGCCCGTGTACAGGAGCTGAACGGCGGCGAGCTGGCGCAGCGTGCGATCCTGGCGACCGGTGCGATGCAGGCGCTGCAGGATGCGATCAATGTGACCGGTTCCTGCTCCACGATCGTGTACTTCGGACAGGCCGGCCCGGACGACCTCCTGCAAGTCCCGGTCCTGGATTGCCTGAAATCCGAAAAGACACTGAAATTCTCCTGGCTGGCACCGCTGGTCTGGGATAAGGTCTTCAAGCTGGTCGACAGCGGCCAGGTGGATCTGTCCAAGATCATCACCCATGAATTCTCGCTGGAAGATGCAGAAAAAGGCATCAAATTCATGCGCGAATCCACCGAGCCCAAGGTCAAAGGCGTCATCATCGTCGACCCGGAATAA
>JAILDJ010000061.1 GCA_024689505.1 Clostridiales bacterium | reverse complement strand
TTCCGATGCCCACGGTTTCGTAGATCTGGACGCGCTGCGTCAGGCGGTGGGCGAGGACACGGCTGGTTTGATGCTGACCAACCCCAACACGGTCGGTCTGTTCGATCCGCACATCCTGGAGATCACGCAGATCGTGCACGAAGCCGGCGGCCTTTGCTACTATGACGGAGCCAATCTGAACGCGGTCATGGGCATCGCCCGGCCGGGCGATATGGGCTTCGACGTGGTGCACCTGAACCTGCACAAGACCTTCTCCACACCGCACGGCGGCGGCGGTCCGGGCAGCGGTCCCAGCGGCTGCAAAGCCTTCCTGGCCGAGTTCCTGCCGGGCATGCGTGCCGTTGATGGCAAGCTGGAGCGGGCACCTCGCTCCATCGGGGACGTGCGCGGTTTCTACGGCAATTTCCTTGTCGTAGTCAAAGCCTTGACCTACATCCTGTCGATCGGTGCGGCAGGTGTGCCGGAAACAGCAGCCAATGCGGTGCTGAACGCCAATTACATGAAAGAAAAGCTGAAGGATCTCTATCCGATGGCGTACGACCACGTCTGCATGCATGAGTTCGTCATGAGCCTGGAGCAGATGAAGAAGGAGAACGGCGTCACGGCCATGGATATTGCCAAGGCGCTGCTGGACGGTGGCATCCATCCGCCGACCATGTACTTCCCGCTGATCGTGCATGAAGCGCTCATGGTGGAGCCGACAGAGACGGAGACCAAAGAGACGTTGGATGAGGCGGTCGCCTTGTTCCGCCAGATCCATGAGGAGGCTGTACAGCATCCGGAGATCATGGCGGAGAAGCCGGAGAAGACGCCGATCCGCCGTCCGGACGAGGTGCTGGCAGCCCGAAGCCCGGTGATCCGTTATGCTTTCGAAGATTAAGTTTTATCAAGCCACGGGTACGGATCCCTATCAGAATCTAGCCGTGGAACAATGGTTGACAGAACAGGTACAGGAGGGTGAGATCCTCCTGTACCTTTGGCAAAATGAGCGGACCGTGGTCATCGGACGCAATCAGAATGCCTGGAAAGAGGTCGATCTGGCCGCACTTGTGGAGGACGAGGGGAAACTGGCCCGGCGCTTCAGCGGCGGCGGTGCGGTCTACCATGATCTGGGCAATCTGAATTTTTCTTTTTGTGTCCGCAGAAGCGACTATGACGTGGAGCGCCAGTTGGACGTCATCGCCGGTGCAGTCCGGAGTTTCAGCATCCCTGCCGTGCGTACCGGCCGCAATGACCTGGAGGCCTGCGGCCGCAAGTTTTCCGGGAACGCTTTTACAAAGACGGAGGCCGGCTGCTGCCATCATGGGACACTCATGTTGCGGGTCGATGAAGATCGGCTGAGTCGTTACCTGACCGTTTCCCGGGAGAAACTGGTCTCCAAAGGTGTGGATTCCGTGCGTGCCCGTGTGGGCAATCTGAAGGACTGGTGTCCTGACCTTACAGTGGAGCGTTTGTCTGTTGCGATCCGGGAATCGATGGCCAGGACCTATGATCTGCCCATCGAAATGATGGATACGTCGAAGATCGGGCAGTTGGAAGCGGTGTGTGCGAAGACGGCCTATCTGCAGTCCCAAGAGTGGCTGTACGGCCGGAAGATCCCTTTTACGATCGCGCAAGAGAAGCGGTTCTCATGGGGCAGTGCCGAAGTCGAACTGGAGATCGATAGGGGCGTGGTCCGATCGGTGCGATGCATGAGCGACGCGCTGGACACGGAGCTGCCGAAGCATATAGAAGAAGCGCTCATCGGCTGCCGGTTCGATAAAGAGGACCTGCGGGACCGGCTGACCTGGAGCGAAGAACTGGCGGATTGGGCAGAAAGCTGGATATAAAGGAGTTACTATGAAGGAGTTTGATCTGATCGTCATCGGAGCCGGACCCGGCGGATACGAGGCGGCACTGGAAGCAGCCGCGGGCGGCCTCCATACCGCTTTGATCGAGAAAGAAGCCGTGGGCGGCACCTGCCTGAACCATGGCTGCATCCCTACGAAAGCGCTGCTGCATGCGGCAGAATTGTATCGTGGGGCTCTGGAAGCGGATACATTCGGCATCCGGATGGAGGCATCCTATGATATGGCGGCCATGCAGGCGCGCAAGGACGAAGTCGTCGGCACCCTGCGGCAGGGGATCGAAGCACGCATGAAAAAAGCAAAAGTTGAGGTGTTCAACGGCGTCGGTACCCTGACAGATCCCCATGCGGTACAGATCGGAGAGGAGCAGATCCGGGGAGAAAAGATCCTGATCGCCACCGGTTCCAGGGTATCGGTCCCGCCGATCCCGGGAGCTGAATACGCGCTGACCAGCGATGATCTGCTGGAGGTGGAAGCACCGTTCGAGCATCTGCTGATCATCGGCGGAGGTGTCATCGGGATGGAATTCGCTTCTCTGTACAGCGCGCTTGGCCGCAAAGTGACGGTGATCGAGGCCATGAGCCGGATCCTGCCCACCCTGGACAAAGAAATCTCCCAGAGTCTTAAGATGCTCATGAAAAAGCGGGGTGTGGAGATCCATACCGACGCACGGGTCATGGAGATCCGGGCGGACCATTCCTGCGTCTTCATCGAGAAGGAAAAGGAACAGACCGTGCAGGCGGACGGCATCCTGATCTGCACCGGCCGCAGAGCCAATACCGAGGGACTGTTCGCGGGCGAACCGTTGGTGGAGATGGACCGCGGACGCATCGTGGTCAATGCGGTGGGTCAGACGTCTGTTCCGCATATCTACGCGATCGGTGACGTAGCCGTGGGTCCTCGTCAGAAATATATGCTGGCCCATGAAGCCACGGCGGAAGGTCTGAACGCTGTACACCACATGCTGGACGGCGACGCAGATATCTGTCTGGAGACCATGCCGGCCTGCGTCTATACCGAACCGGAGATCGCTTCCGTCGGACTGACGGCGGATCAGGCGAAGGAACAGGGGATCGCCGCGGAGAGCCGCAAAGTGCCCATGTCCGCCAACGGCAAGACCGTCGTCTGCGGGGCGGAACGCGGGTTCATCAAGGTCGTGTATGGGGCGGAAGATCACAAGATCCTGGGAGCGCAGATGATGTGTGAGCGTGCCACGGACATGATCAGTGAGTTCGCGGTAAGCATCGCAAGAGGCCTTACGATGGAAGAAATGGCACGTGTCGTGCGGCCGCATCCCACCTTCAGCGAAGCCATCACGGAGGTCGTACGTTTATGAATATCCAGATCTTCGGCACCAAAAAAAGCGCCGATACACGGAAGGCAGAGCGCTTTTTCAAAGAACGTGGCATCAAGTTCCAGTCTGTAGACTTGAAAGAAAAGGGCTTGAGCAAGGGCGAATTCAATGCGGTACTTAAGGCGGTGGGCGGACTGGACGCCATGATCGACCCGGACTGCAAGGATCAGGATCTGCTGGCGCTGATCCGCTACGCCGCGCCTGCCTATAAAATGGAACTGCTCCTGGAGCATCAGACGGTGCTTCGGCAGCCGATCGTGCGCAATGGCCGGCAGGCGACCGTGGGGTACCAGCCGGATATCTGGAAAGGATGGAATTGAAGCAGTATGAATGAAACGATCCGCCAGTATGGCAAGAAGCCGCCGTTTTCCAGCTTTCTTCCGGGGGTAGCCGGAGTGAAGGGCATCCCGATCTGGTGCTACTACGTCAACCGCGGACAGGCCGTGGTCAGCTTCGGTGTGGACAACAAGGATCACCCGATCATGGAATTCCTGCCGGCGCACCGGGCTTATACCAAAGTGCGGCAGACTGGATTCCGGACCTTTGTGCGCAAAGACGGTGCGGCACGCGAGCTCTTCACGCAGGAAGAAAACGGTACGATGACGATCGGCATGAACGTGCTGGGTCTTGAGGACAAGGCGGAGGACCTTGTGACACGCGTATCGTACTTCGTCCTGCCGGAGGAGCACGTAGGAGCCTTGGTGCGCAGGGTGTGTGTGACCAACACGTCGGCAGAGCCGATGCGTCTGGAAGTGCTGGATGGCATGCCGGAGATCGTACCTTACGGTGTCACGGACTGGACGTTGAAGAACATGCTGCAGACGGGCAAAGCCTGGATGCAGGTGGAAGATACCGAGGCGAAGGCCCCGTTTTATCGTGTACGGGCCAGTATGGAGGACACGACCGATGTGGCCGTCATCGAGGGCGGCAATTTCGCGGTCTCCTTTGACGAAGCAGGAAAGCGCCTGCCCATGATCACCGATCCTGCGCAGATCTTCGATTACGATCTGGCGATGGAACGGCCTTTGGCCTTTGCGGACGGAGGGCTGAGCAAAGTCCAGACGCGCCGCGGTCGTACATCCAACTTCTTCCCCTGCGCATTTACTGCCATAGAGGCAGAAGTCGGGCCCGGGGAGAGCCTGTCCTGGAACACCCTCATCGGGCAGGTGGAGAGCAAGGATATACTGCAGGCCTTTTTGGAAGGGACCTTCACTGGCAGCTGGTTTGCCGCGAAGGAACAGCGTGCTGTCGCTCTGACCGATGCGCTGACCGACTGCATCGATACGCACACGGCGGATCCGCGCTTCGACGCGTACTGCCGCTATACCTACATGGACAACGTGCTGCGCGGCGGCCGTCCAATGCTGCTGGGCGATAAGGTCTTCTACGCCTATTCCCGCAAGCACGGGGATCTGGAGCGGGATTACAATTATTTCTCCATGCTGCCGGAGTTCTACTCCCAAGGCAACGGCAACTTCCGCGACGTCAATCAGAACCGCCGCAGCGACACTTTCTTCTCTCCCTTCGTAGGCCGTTACAACCTGCACATGTTCTACGATATGATCCAGCTGGACGGTTATAATCCCCTGAGTGTAGAGATGCAGACGTTCACACCGGAAGGCACGTCGGAGGCGCTGACACCAGGCCGGATCTATGCCCGGCTGGAGCGGGAGGGAGCCGAGGATCGCTTCGAGGAAGTGATGCGCGGTGCCAAAAGCCAGCTGAATGCCAGATTCAACGAAGGATTCTGGTCCGATCATTGGACGTACAATCTGGATCTGGTGGAAGAATATCTGGCCATCTGGCCGGACAAGGAAGAAGACCTGCTGTTCACCCCGGAATATACCTGGTTCCCGGCGCAGGCCATGGTCAAGCCAAGGGCCGGCCGCTATGAAGAGACCGCCCGCGGCATCCGACAGTATGACACGTTGGAGCGGGTGCGCGACAGCCAAGGCTTGTATGTCAAGGACAGCAATGGGGAGATCGTGCGCAGTTCTCTTATGGAGAAGCTTATCGTGCTCTGCCTGACCAAGTTCGCAGGCCTGGATCCCTATGCCATGGGTCTCGAGATGGAAAGCGGGCGGCCCGGCTGGTATGACGCGCTGAACGGTCTGCCGGGGATCCTGGGTTCTTCCATGAATGAGACCTACGAGCTCAAGCGCATGCTGGACTTCGTGTTGGCGCGGCTCGAGCGGTATGACCATACCACGGAGCTGTCGGAAGAAGCAGGCATGTTGGGAGAAGCTCTGTACGCGGCTTCTCAGATCCC
>JAILDJ010000013.1 GCA_024689505.1 Clostridiales bacterium | reverse complement strand
TCGATATCCAGTTCTTTCTCCGCGGACGGATCCTGCGTGCTGAAGCTTCGCAATTTGCGGAAAGCGATCTGGTACTGTCTGGTATCCAGCGTCCGGTCAGTCCTGAAATCCCGGTATCTGCGTTCGGTCGCGACTGACATTGCAGTCCTGTGCATGCTCTCACCGCCGATCCGGATCCCATTGGGATACCAGCCGCTGTTGCCATAACCTGTCGTCCCCTGGGTGCCGACCCACCTGGTGCCGCCATTGTGTTCGCCATCCTGCTGTTTCAGGGTCTCCTCCATCATGCGCAGCAGTTCCGCAAAAGTACCGTCATGGCCGCCGGTGCGCATCATCAGCTCCTCCAGATCCGCATGCAGGTCCTCCTTCGGATGGAGCAGCCACTGCATCACCTCATCAGGAACCGGTCCTTCAAAAGGCACATCTTTGAAAACCTCGGCAAAGGTCTGGTCAAACTTATCGAATTCCGCCTCTGACTTGACCACGACAGCCCGCGCCAGATGATAGAAACCCGAAAAACTGGAGCGGTGCAGGCCTTTCTCCAGTCCTTCCATGAGCGTCATCCATTCGCCGACCGAAACATCCAGCCCATGATCTCTTAATGCATAGAAAAAATCAAGAAACATGGAACAGGTCTACCTCGTGTTCTTCTCCAGGGTCTGCATGTCTTTGTCTTTTTTGAGCAGGACGCCCGCAAAGGGGATCTCCTTCTCTATCTTATAAGGATCGATACCGCCCGCCTGCAGCGCCCGGATCCAGTCGATCAGCTCCGAGGTGCTGGGCTTTTTGTCAATGCCACGGATATCCCTGATCATATAGAAGGTATTCATTGCCTGCTGCAGCAGACGCTCGTCCAGATCATCAAAGTGCACCCGGATGATCTCTTCCATCTGTGCCTTGTCCGGGAAATCGATATAATGGAAAATGCAGCGGCGAAGGAACGCGTCCGGCAGTTCCTTTTCCGCATTGGAAGTGATGATCACGATAGGCCGCTGCTTTGCCCGGATCGTCTGCTTCGTTTCGGGGATGCTGAACTCCATTTGGTCAAGCTCCCACAAAAGATCGTTCGGAAACTCCAGATCCGCCTTATCGATCTCATCGATCAGAAGCACGACCTGTTCGTCAGAACTGAAAGCCTCACCGAGCTTTCCAAGCTTAATGTAATGGGCAATATCATCTACACCGTGTGTGCCGAACTGACTGTCATACAGACGCTGTACCACGTCATAGACATACAGTCCGTCCTGGGCCTTGGTGGTAGACTTGATATTCCAGATGATCAGCTGCTTTCCGAGCGAATGCGCTACAGCAGCCGCAAGCATAGTCTTTCCGGTGCCGGGCTCTCCTTTGATGAGCAGCGGTTTCTGCAGGGTCATTGCAATGTTGACGGTAGCCAGCAGGTCCTCTGACGCCACATACTGGCTGTCACCGGTAAACTGCTGCGCAGATGCATTGTTCATTGTATTATACTCCTTGATCGTATGTCGGAATTCTGTCTTAGATCGATATCTCTTCAGTGCTGGCTTCCACATCCGCGAGAAGCGGCCGAAGCTTAGAAAGGTAACGTTCCACCTGCTCCGGGCAGCGGCCGATATAAAGAGAAGGCTCCAGGACCGCATCCAGCTCTGCCCTCGTCATGCCGAATGCGGGGTCCGCTGCCAGAAGGTCAAGCAGATTGGACTTCTCGCCGTTTTTCATACGCCGGGTGGCTTCCATGGAACAGGAACGGATCTTCTCATGCAGTTCCTGGCGGTTCCCACCGCGTTTCACAGCTTCCATCATGATGTTTTCGGTCGCGATGAAAGGCAGGTACTCATTGACCGCCGCTTCGATGACCTTCTCATTCACGCGCATGCCGCCCGCGACATTGGCAGCGATGATCAGGATCGCATCCGCGCACAGGAACCCCTCCGGTAGCGAGATACGGCGGTTGGCCGAGTCATCCAGTGTGCGCTCCAGCCACTGCACTGATGCCGTCATCGGCGCGTTCATGGCATCTGCCATCAGATACCGGGACAGGGAGCAGATGCGCTCACAGCGCATCGGATTGCGCTTCTAGGGCATCGCCGAAGAACCGATCTGATTTTCTTCGACTGGTTCATCGATCTGACGATCATGCTGCAGCAGCCGGATGTCATTCGCCATGCGGTAGCAGCTCTGCGCA
>JAILDJ010000160.1 GCA_024689505.1 Clostridiales bacterium | reverse complement strand
GTTGAACAGGACCTGTACTGCACAATCAGCCTCGTAACCATCTTCCATTTCAACATGGATCGTGGCTTTGCCGTACTTGACAGCGGTAACAAGACCATTTTCATCAACAGTAGCGATCTTCTCGTTGCTGCTGGTCCAGGTACCCGTACCGGTAGAACCATTGGAACCGACCAGAGTCAGCTGCTCGGTTGCCTTAGCACCGATCGTAAGCTCGGTCTTGTCCAGTTCATAGGTCGGCGGGATCGTGGAGACCGTCTTGGTGTCGGTATAAGCCTTGCCCTGGAAAGCCGCGGTCGCGATATAAATGATATTCGTTCCAACTTCGGTGCTTGTTACAGTCGCATCGACATTCTGCTCATCTTCGCAGACGGAGCACTTGAACGTCGCGACAGCTGCGGTGTAACCATCCGCATCATTGCCGGTCCAGGTCCAAGTCGGCTCGCCATAAGTATGAGCGATCTTCTCGATCGGACGAGTCTCTGTTACATCACATCTGGAGCAGGCATGGGTCTCAACACCCTCAGCGCTGCAGGAGGCAGGCGTAGTCACGGTCCACTCACCAAAGTCATGGCCAAGTGCATCGATGTCACGGGTCTGTGTCTCTCCGCAACCGGAGCAGGTACGAGTCTCGACACCCTTTTCGGTGCAGGAGGCAGGCGTGGTCACTGTCCACTCACCCCAGGTATGAGTATGAGTACCATCGACCTTCTCAAAGAGGTAGGTCCTGATGGTAGTGTCATTGTATTCATCGACAAAATTACCATTATTATAAACGACCTTATAAGTATTCTGTCCGCCTACATGCTGGAGCTGGTTGCTATCCGTGATGTATCTCCATCCGCGTCTGTTACCAGTAACATTGTAGCTCAGAGCAGAATAAACTTTGACGTCGCCCTGTCTGCCTTCCAGATATCCACCAGGGTTCGCATTGCTAAGGTCAAAGCCCTGTCCGAAATCGCCATATTCATCTGTAAGGATCGTGAATGCAGCACTGGTCTTCCAGACGATAGCGGTCGCGTTAGAGTTGATATAGATGTCAGATTTTCCATCTCCATCCACATCACCGTTCTGGACCGTAACAGAAGTGCTGCGCATGGCTGCACCATCAGAGGTTCCACCTGGGCTGGTCAGAGCATAGCCGCTGCCGGCAGTGTTCCTGTTGACGATCAAGTACTCTTTATTGGCAGAGAGCTTGTCGACCAGTTTGTAATTGGTGCCTTCACCAGGTGTCGGCGGGGTAACATCGCCAACGATCACATGAACGACGCCCTTACGTACATACTGGCTGCCGTACTGGTTCTCATTCTGGATCGTGACGTCGAAAGTACCTTCCTTAAGGCCCTTCACGGTGAACGCATGGGTTGCACCAGCTGCGATGTTGGCAGTGGCGTTGCCCTGAAGCTGGCCAACACTGGTGTCGCTGATCGTAGCGGTGAAATCATATGCATTGCTAGAAGAACCATTGGTCACGTTGATGGTAAGGGTATCACCAACAGCGATCTGAATGGTTTCGCTTGGGTTGTCAGTGGTAGGTTCGATATTGATTGTATCACCGGTCTGAGGCTCGACAGGCGTATCGCCGCCTTCACCAACGGTTACATGGATGACACCTTTTCTTGTGTACTGACTGCCGTAGGTGTTGCTGTTCTGGATGGTGATGTCGACAACACCGTCAGCAACTCCTGTAAACGTGAACTGAGTGGTAGCACCGGCAGCAATATTCTTTGTGGTGCTTCCTTCACTCGAAACGACGCCGTTCTTGCTGAACGTTGCGGTAAAGTCATAGGCGCTGTTGGAAGAACCATTGGTCACGTTGACGATCAGCGTATCGCCGACATTGATACTGATTTCTTCACGAGGATTATCCGTGGTAGGCGTGATATTGACGGTTTCCTCAACGGAAGGATTCTCATTATGGTTGACGGTCACTACACGGCTCGCAGAATAGTTGCCATTGGCAGCTCTGACTGTGATCGTTGCAGTACCTTCCTTGACGCCGGTCACGACACCAGAAGAGTTTACAGTAGCAATAGAAGTATTGCTGCTACTCCAGGTCACAGCTGTATTGCTGTTCGCGTCAGAAGGAGTATATGCCAGATGAAGCTGGATCTTTCTTCCTTCATCTACAGTCGGGTTTGTTTCAACGATGGAAACACCGGTAGCTTCGACCGGATCCTGCTCGGTATAGGTGCCGCCCTCAGTAACATTATTACCACTTGCATCATAATAAGTAAATGCTAACTGATTTTTGTTATTGATCTCCAGGATCAGGCCTTTGCCCTTGACCTTGCTACTCTGTCCATATTCCGAATCAGCCATGCAGCCAGCTGCGGCGTAGAAGAAATATACCTTAGACTGATTAGCATCAGCGATATTATCTCCAGGTCCCCAAACCTGGTCATAGTTGCCATCGCCTTCGGAATGATTGTGGCCCCACAGGAAAACGATCTTCTTATCGTCCGCTGTGCCATAGGTTCCATCCGAACCGACTGCAGCCGCATTGATCGCATTGAGCACAGGTACGGTATTACCAGTTCTATGCATACCATAATCATGCAGCGGGAAATGTGTCAGAATGATGATGACCTTATCATTTGATACACTATTCAGGTAGTTTGTAAGAGTAGTGATCTGACTGTCATCATATGCCCAGTTGCTTCCATGAGAACTGTTCGTACCCAGGCAGTATATGACGTAATTCTCACCGGATACGGCACGGCCTTCCGCATTTAACTTATACCTGTTGCGTACTTCAGGCGAATTCGATGTAGTGGCCATTTGACCGTTACCATACTCATGATTGCCAACTGCATAGACGCCATCCATGCCATGACTACTGATGTTGTTCATGACTGTATTTGTGTACGTCCAGAAAGTAGACTGATCCGTGTTCGCTCCAGCCATATCGCCGCAGAAACCCATGACTCCGATATCGTTGTTATACTTCCTCATAACAATGTCAAGCCAAGTAGTCAAGCGGTTATTACTAATATTATCACCGCCTGCTCCATTATGGATATCAGAAGTGAACGCAAGCACGGTAGTGCCGTCGCCATCTGCCTGGTACTGCGGCAGATCATCCTCTTCTTCCAGAAGTTCGGGCTCTTCTTCGACTTCTTCAGCCTCTTCTTCCTGAGGATCTTCCTCGGGTTCGGCCTCTTCTTCAGTCTCTTCGACTTCTTCGACTTCGGCTTCTTCCTCTACCTCTTCAGGAACACCCTCGGAAGGTTCTGCTTCTTCGGTGGGCTCTTCAGCCTCTTCCTCAGCAGCCTCTTCCTCGTCTGCTGCATCGCCGGGCTCGGCCTCTTCGCCTGCCTCGACGTCGGACACTTCTTCCTGCGCCTCGTCTGCCGTCTCGTCAACGACCTGAGTCTCGGATTCCTCAGCATACACCATGCTGGGAGCGGCAAGGCTCAGACTGTTGAGGATCAGAAGCACTCCGAGCAGAGCAGCGAAAAACTGTCTGATTTTCTTTGAGTTTTGTTTCATTAATTTCTCCAGTCCTTTCATTAGTCTGTCAAGAAACAAAGGTTACACAATAGATTATATGATATCAAATAGCTCCCTCTTAATCAAGATATAATTTTATCATTTATAATATTATTTCACGGTTTTCCATGTATTTTTCTGTTTGCTTTTCGAAATCCTTTCTTTTTTGCGTCATTACTTTATCAAATTAACGCAATATTGCGCTAATATATTATCATTTTCGTATTAGATATCACTGTCTCACCGAGAGCATTCCTTATTGAATGTTGCCTGCCTCTATATTATAATTGCCCTATACGATTCTTTTCTTGGAAATGTGGTGATCCAACATGCGCTTACTCAAAAGTTCGGATGAAGGCAACCGGATCCTTCGCGGCTCTTTTTACGTCAATATGTTCGCGGCCATCGTCTCGTCACTGACCACGTCCATCGGTTCTTTGATCGATGGTGTCATCATAGGTCAGTTTCTTGGCGTGAATTCCATGGCAGCTTTCGGTCTCGCCACACCGGTGCTGCTCGTCTTCGCGATCTTCGGCGCGGTCGTCGCTTCCGGAGCCCGCAACCGTTTCACCCGTCTTGTTGGCAAAGGCGATATGAACGGAGCCAGGGCGGTCTTCACTCTGTCCATGATCCTGACCGTTGGCATGTCCACATTCATGATGCTCATCGTGTTCATTTTCTCGACGCCGATCTGCCATATGCTCGGCGCGACCGGTCATGCGGCACACCTTATGGAGAAGACCCGCAACTATCTGCTGGGCATTTCCATCGGTCTGCCGGCCATGAACGCCGCCCGCGTCCTTGCGGTTTATATGTCCATCGACAACGACCGCCGGCTGCCCGTCATGGCGGCCATGGTTTTGACCATCGTGGACATCGCTTTGGACGTCTTGTTCGCCATCAACGGTATGGATACCTTCGCCATGGGTCTTGCCACGAGTCTCAGCCATTATGCGGCTTTGTTCGTGCTGCTGACGCATTTCAACCGCAAAGATCGGCTGCTCCGACTCTACAAGGGCCGCCTGCAGTGGAAAAGCGCATGGAACATGTTGGTCAAAGGGCTGCCCATGGGCGTGGGACGCGTCGCCAACACGGCACGTTCCATCATCCTGAACCGGATCCTGGCCATCACCGCTTCCGCGTGCTGCATCGCTGCCTATTCCGTGCACCGGCAGGCAGATTCTCTGCTGAATCCCTTCGTCTTCGGCATGATGGACGTGGTCATCATGTTATCGGGCATTTTGGTGGGCGAGGAAAACCGGCCTATGCTCAAGCGGCTGACCAAGGATTACATGGCGGCCATCGCTACCTTGATCCTGGGGATCTCCATACTGTTCTGGTTCCTTTCACCTTTGTTCTCTTCCTTCTTCTTCCGGGATGATCCGGAGGCCTATGCAGATGGCATCCGCGCCGCCAGGGCTTATGCGCTTGGTATGCCGTTCTACACGGTATGCCGTTCTTATGAAGGATACATGCAGGGACGAGGCAAGACCAAGGCCGCCCTGTGGATCGCTTTCCTTTCCGATGGTGGATATCTGGTGCTTGCCGCATTCCTCTTTCTGCCCGTACTGCATGCCGACGCCGTGTGGTATGCTTTCCCCATCAGCCAGATATTCACACTTCTGACGATCGCGATCATGATCATATGGCAGAATCGAAAAGCCGGCGTGCATCCGCGTAATTTCTGGGATTGGATGCTGGCTCTGCCGCAGGATTTCGACGTGCCGAAGGAAGACCGCATCGACCGGACGATCTCCAGCCTGGAAGAGATCGTCGATCTGT
Source organism: Clostridiales bacterium (assembly GCA_024689505.1). Taxonomy (GTDB): domain Bacteria; phylum Bacillota; class Clostridia; order Lachnospirales; family Bianqueaceae; genus RUG159. Next base: position 2,971 of record JAILDJ010000160.1, on the reverse strand, counting down.
CCCAGACCGCATGGCATTTCTGCGACGACCATGGGTGTGATGAAAAAAGGAAGTATGCCATCTCCGTGGCCGTGGAAGAACTGGCGACCCTCACGATCCTGAGCAATTTCCAGGAGGGGCGCCGCAACACCATAGACATGCGCATCCTGAAAAAAGGAGACGAATACATCCTGCGTATCCGCGACGATTGCAGGATCTTCGATCCGGTCAAGCAGCTGGAACTCTATAACGGCAACGTGCCGTTGGATCATATCGGACTGCAGATCGCTTTTCAGTCCGCTAAAGACGTGCAATATACCACGATCTTGAAACTGAACAACCTTGTCTTAAGAGTATAATGATCAAAATGGAGGACCCGGATCATGCAGGAATATCTCAACCACTTCAAAACCTTGTTCGATCAAGTACCTCTGCCCGTTACCGTAACGGACGTCCACAGGGAGGAGGTCATGCTGCCCTGCGTCGATGGTGTGCATCTGCGTACGCAGTATTTTCTTCCGGAAGGGATCTGCCCCGCACCGACCGTCGTCATGCGCAGCTGCTACCCTCAGCAGGAGCCGCTGCTGGTCCTGGAGGCCGAAGAATACGCGAAACGCGGCTTCGGCTTCGTGCTGCAGTGGTGCCGCGGCACAGGCGGTTCCGAGGGTGAGTGGGAACCCAACGTCCATGATCGGGCTGACGGTCTCTGCCTGATGAACGCCCTGCAGCAGGACGATCGCATCGGTCCGATCGGCTATCTGGGCGATTCCTATCTGGCCTTTACGGGCTGGGTCATGGCCGACGCCGTTCCGGAAAAAGTGAAGACGATGATCCTGGGCGTGTACGGGTGCGATCGCCATACGTCCGCTTATAAAGATGGTCTGTTCCGTCAGGACATTCTCACCGCGTGGGCCATGGACAATGCCGGCCGCAAGGTGGACGCGGATTATATGGAATCCGCTGCCTATCGTCCGCAGGTCGAGGTCGATGAAGCACTGTGGGGCGGCAAACTGTCCTGGTATCGTGACTGGATCACCAATACGGACCTGGACAGCGACTACTGGTCCTCCGGATTCTGGAAAGAGTTGCGTGATATCCCCGGCAAGATCCGCATCCCACTGTTCATCAAGGAAGGCTGGTACGATCATCATCTGGGCAGCGCACTGAACACGTACTATCACCTGCTTTCGGAAGCGTCAAAGGCGCACACCACCGTGCAGATCGGGCCGTGGAACCATGGGTATCGTCCGGCTGTCACCCACCAGGACCTGACCAACCTCAAAGATGACAGTGTCGAGACGCCGATGCTCTGGTTCGACCGGATCCTGCGCAAAGGTGAGCTGCCCGAAGCCGCCGTCCGCCAGTATGTGATCGGCGCGGACTGTTGGAGGGAATACAAAGTCGAGGATGCCCCAGCGGTCGAGACGGTGCGTTTTTGGTTAGGTGATCGGGCCTTGAATAATGCCGCTGCAGGAAAAGACGGCAGCGTCTCCTACGCCTATGACCCGGCAGACCCGGTGCTCTCCTATGGCGCAGAGTCGCTCTTCTCCACCATGTCCAAGGTCGGCAGCCTGGAGCAGCCGGAGCCTGACTGGAGGCCGGACGTGAAGAGCTTCCTTTCTGATCCTCTGGCACGGCCACTGGAGATCCACGGCAGCATCAATGTAAAACTGTTCGTGCAGACCGACGCAGAGGACACCTCCTTCACCGCCAAACTGATGGAAGTCTTCCCCGATGGCAAGGCCGTGAACATCCGCGGCAGCATCACTACCCTGGCCTATCGGAACAGGCGTACGAAACGCGGCACCTACACGCCAGGTGAGATCGTGGAGATCAACATCCAGATGTGGGATGTTGCCTGGAAAACACAGGCCGGCTCCCGCCTGCGTTTGGACATCAGTTCTTCCGACTTTCCACAATACGCCGTACATCCCAACCTACCCGGCATCTGGTCCATGATCAAAGACACCCGGGTCGCCAAGGAGACCGTATGGTTCGGGGCGGAGCATCCTTCCTGCGTCGAACTGCCCGTGATCGCGGAATAAACCATAAGGAGGTCCATATGAAACTGAATACTGCTACCTACAAAGATAAAGTCAACGCATGCTGGATCGGTAAGAATATCGGCGGGACCATGGGTACGCCTTATGAGGGCACCCGGGAAATGCTGGACATCCAGGGATTCGTTACAAAACCCGGCGAAGTGCTGCCAAACGACGATCTGGACCTGCAAATGGTCTGGCTCTACGCCTTGGAAAAAGAAGGTCCCTATCATATCACCGCTTCCCTCCTGGGTGAATTCTGGCTCAGTTTCATCACGCCGCACTGGAATGAATACGGTCTTGGCAAGATCAACATGCGGCGGGGTCTTGCGGCTCCGATGTCCGGTGATTATGAAAACAACTGGAAGGATTCCAACGGTGCCTGGATCCGCACCGAGATCTGGGCCTGTGTGACGCCTGGCGCGCCGGAAGCCGCAGCACGCTACGCCATGGAAGACGCCAAAGTCGACCACGGTGCCGGCGAAGGCACGATCGCGGCGGCTTTCGTCGGGGCGATGCAGTCGGCCGCTTTTGTTCTGCCCGACGTCCGGTCCTGCATAGAAGTCGCTTTGTCCGTCATCCCGGAATATTCACGCGTCGCACAGAGCGTCCAATTCGTTCTGGAGGCGTACGATCAGGGCATGGATCCGAAGGCGGCGCGCAATGCCATCCAGAAAATGAATGCCGACATCGGCGACGGCTGGTTCGAAGCACCTTCCAACGTGGCCTACACCGTACTCGGCCTGATCTACGGCAAGGGCGACTTCAAAAGATCCATGATCCTGGCGATCAACTGTGGTGACGATACGGATTGCACCGGCGCGACCGTCGGGGCGACCATGGGCATTCTTGGTGGAATGGCAGCCATCCCGAACGACTGGAAAGAATATCTGGGCGATGATATCGTTACGATCTCCATCGCGCGCGGTGACCGGGGGCGAAGCCTGCCG
>JAILDJ010000132.1 GCA_024689505.1 Clostridiales bacterium | reverse complement strand
TCCTGGGATCCGGAAGTCGTCATGGCCTGCGGACGTATCGTCGCAGAAGAAATGAATGAATTCGGTGTTGAGGTGTGGCTGGCGCCGGGTATGAATATCCACCGCAATCCGTTGTGCGGCCGTAACTTCGAGTATTTCTCGGAGGATCCGCTGCTGTCCGGCATCATGGCCGCGGCGATGACCTTCGGCGTAGAGCAGGATCCGAAGTGCGCGGTCACGATCAAGCATTTTGCCTGCAATTCGCAGGAGGACAACCGCAAGGGCAGCGACTCTATCCTCACAGAGCGTACCCTGCGCGAGATCTATCTGAAGGCCTTTGAGATCGCCGTCAAAGAGGCGCATCCGAAGTCCATCATGACCAGCTATAACCTGGTCAACGGCGTGCATGCGGCCAACAGCTATGATCTGTGCACTAAAGCGGCCCGCAACGAATGGGGCTTCGATGGTATGATCATGACCGACTGGACCACGACCCATCTGGATCCGCGCTGTTCCGCCGCGGGATGTGTCTATGCCGGCAACGACGTCACGATGCCCGGTGAACCTGCCGACCACGAGAACATCCGCCAGTGCCTGGAAGATGGCACGCTGGATATCCGTGATCTGAAACGGTCTGTGGCCCGTGTGGTCCGATGTGTATGGGAACTGACGGGTAAATGATCATGAAAAAGATAGCAATAGTGACCGGTGCATCCAGTGGTATCGGCCGGGAGTTTGCCCGTACAGCGCCGAAACATGGTCCATTCGACGAAATATGGGTCATCGCAAGGAACCAGGAGCGCCTGGAAGAACTGCAGTGGGACGTATCCGTGCCCTTGAAGATCCTGCCCATGGATCTGACGGATCCGTCTTTCATCGTGCGCATGCAGACGCTGCTGGAAGAGCAGCAGCCAGACGTGCGGCTTTTGATCAACGCTTCAGGCTTTGGAAGATTCCGGGCTGTGGAGAAAACTTCTCTTGAAGATAACTTAGGGATGATCGACCTGAACTGCCGGGCTCTTGCCGCGATGACGCAGATCGTCCTGCCCTATATGCAGAAAGGGGCGCAGATCATCGAGATCGCTTCTGTGGCCTCCTTCCAACCGATCCCTTATATCAACATATATGGCGCGACTAAAGCCTTTGTGCTGAGTTATGCCCGAGCGTTGAACCGGGAACTGAAGCAAAGGAAGATCCACGTGCTGGCGCTGTGTCCCTTCTGGACCCGGACCCGCTTTTTCGACCGGGCGATCCAGGAAGGCGAGGAGATCGTCGTCAAACATTATGCCGCGATGTACGAGCCGGAATTCATCGTCAAGTCAGCCTGGAAGGCGCTGCGTTGGAAGCGCGACTTCTGCGTGCCCGGCTGGAAGGCCAAACTGCAGGTATTAGGCGTCAAGATCCTGCCGCACCGCCTGGTGATGACCATCTGGCAGAAACAACAGAAACTGAAATAAAAGAAGCGTGTGGAAACGATGAGACGATCGTTTTCCACACGCTTTTTGTTTGAGTCTTGGGAAGGCACATATTCGGAATAAGACTGATACCCACATTTCTAAGCATTTGTAGGAGAAATGTATGTATCACTGGACTTCTATACTTCAGCAATACCCACAAACCGGGCATTTCTACGAAAAATGTATGTATCATAAGGTTATCATACTTAAGTTGATACACACAATTCATAGTTTTTTTGCTTAAAATGTATGTATTAGAAGGATTCCAAACTTAAGGGAATACCCACATTTTGGGCCATTTATGCGGGAACTGTATGTATCGCTAGATTTCCGTATCTATGTAATACCTACACTCCAGAAGATTTTTGCGTTGAGTGTGGGTATCTTAGGATTCGAACGAAGGAATACTACATACATTCTATGCCATTTTTTGTCAAAATGTTGGAATGACAGTTTCAAATACGGGATGATACCCGCTTTTAGGAGGATGGATTAGAAAAGGCATGAAGGACAGTGGTCGACTCCACTGATCCTTACATGCCGTTAATAAAATAGAAGTCTTTGCATGAAAACCCTTATCGCAGCCCGTACTTCTCCGCTTGACGTATGGCCCTTTCGATGGATTCCTCCCGATCTGCTTCCAGCAACAGACCAGCATCGATGGCGGCATCGGTCTCTTGCAGAAGAAGTGCGCGGTAGTGTTCCAAGGAGCCATAGCGACGCTCCAGCTCGCCCTCAGGGAATGGCCGTTCACAGCCGAAGACAGAGCAGGAGAAAGCGCTCTCGGGGCTTGGCGGTGTGGCGGTCCCATGGTATTCGCAAACGGCCAGCTTGAACTGCGGCAGCTGCCATCCACCGATGGAGTTGCCATTTTCTTTCTGGTTTTCAAGATCCGCATTGAAGGGGATCGGATCGATGGTGAAGGGAGCTGCGCCGTCCCGGACCCAACGTTTCAGAAGCACCAGTGCCGCATGATAGGCGAAGTGATAGGGGAAACTGTTGGGATTCGGTTCAATGCCTTGATATCTGGGTATGAGTCCCAATTTCTTGAAGTCACTGTTGTTTTTGTAGTATTCCACAGAACTGTAGACTGTGTCGTGGCTGGGACCGGCAATATCGTAGATCCGGTAGAACGGACCGTTCTCCATGCGGGTCATGACTGCACCAAGGCGGGCATTGTCCGATTCCGTGTGCATGTCGATCATCGGACGGTCCAGCATGGGCAGGTGCAGATCCTGTTCCGTGAGGGGTGTCAGGTCTTCCTGGTTCAGATTCGGTGTGCAGATGGGAGCAGCACCCATGGCGAAATAGCCATCGAAGCAGTCTGCACCTTCCTGCGTGCCAAAATCCCGGATGTAGCGAACCATGTAGGCGCCGGACTGGGACCAGGCGGCCAGGATCGTGCGAACATCCGTTGCTTGAATAAAAGCCTTCAACGGATTCTGCTCAGAATCCCCGCGCAGCAGACGTGCGGTGTCCATCAGGATGTCCCAGTACAGACCATCTTCTGATTCCGGGGAAGAGGCGGTGGGGATGTTGCCAAGCTTGTCCGCCGGGATATCATACTGCAGCGGGTTCGGCCACTTCAGATCCCGATAGCGGACCGGATCCAGCCGCTTCATGTTGTCGAACACGACCGGTTTGCTCAGGACACCGACGTAGATATCACCATCCCGCAGGATCTGACGCCGCAGGATCGTCCAGCAACGGTCCAGATCATACCGCGGCGTAGAATTCATGATCTCAAAAATGATGTTGCCGGAGAAAGCTTCAGGCGAAGCCGGACGGCGCAGCAGCAGACGGCTGGTATACGGTGCGTCGGCAAAACGGATGCGTTTGCCGCCGTCATCCGCGCGCTCATAGACATTGGCGGTACCGTCGAAGAAGTATTCTTCTTCCACAAAGGGCATGTCGGGATCCGCGAAAAGGGCGGTCCCAAAGGGATGGGAGTCAGCGGTGACTGGAATAAGACGGATCGATTGGATCATGAGGGAACTCCTTTATCGTAGAATCAGCTGGATGATCAGTTCTGCGGCTCCGCAGCCGAGCATGACCAGGATGGGATTCGGCTTCCATTTACGAAGCACGAACAGAGCAACAATGAAGTAGATGGCCGACCGCACCTTGAAATCACCCGCGGCGAAAGAGATCACACCATCCCGGAAGAGGGTGGGCAGCAGGATCGAAAGTCCGGCGGCGAAGATCATGGAGACCACGGCTGGCCTAAGCGTACCCAGGATACCCTGCATCAAGGTCATCTTGCGGTATTTCTGATACAGGATCGCGAGGATCGTGACGAAGATGCAGGAAGGCAGTGCTACTGAAACAGTGGCTACGACAGCCCCCAGGATGCCTGCGACCTGGTTGCCGACGAAACTGGCCGCATTGATCGCGATCGGCCCCGGCGTCATCTCTGCGATGGTCACAAGATCCGCGAAATCAGCGGCACCGAGCCAATGGTAAGTATCGATGACCTGCGCCCGGATCAAGGGCATGGCCGCGTATCCGCCGCCGAAACTGAAAGCACCGATCTGCACGAATGCCAGAAACAACTGGAGGTAGATCATGGCTGTACCTCCTTACGATCGCGCAGCACAGTACGGATGATGCCGATCAGGATGACCACAAGGATGATCAGCACCACGTTGATGTGCAGGAAGTAGTTGCAGACGAACGCTGCAGCCATGACCAGCAGCAGGACTGCGTCACGCGCCTTGACGACGCCAACGAACATGTCCCAGACAACGGAGAGGATCACGGCCGCGACACCGGAACGCATACCGGTGAGCAGTGCCTGGATCACAAAGCTGGACTTGAAGGCGCTGTAGAAAAAGGAGATCACCGTCAGGATGACGAAGGGTGGAATGATGGCGCCGAGCACGGAGACCAGGATGCCGGGGAAACCTGCCAGTTTGTAGCCCAGGACGATGGCACCGTTGACCGCGATCGGCCCTGGAGAAGACTGGGCGATGGCGACCATGTCCAACATTTCGTCCTCTTCGATCCAATGCAGCTTGTCGACGAAGCGCTCCTTCATCAGCGTGATGATGACATATCCGCCGCCGAAAGTGAACGCGCTTAAGTACAGGGTCGAAAGGAACAAACTGCGCAGTATGTGTTTTTTATCTTGAGAAGGCATCAGTACTTGTCCTTATATTGCGGGTATTTTTCCAGGAGCGCCTGTGCCTGCGCGCTCCGACCTGTCTTCTCCAGACGGTCCAGATAGCCGGGCATCGCACCGAGGGAATGGTAACCGCCGCCTTCGCCAAGGACAGTCCAGATTGGATCGCCCAGCCCCAGAGGCGCATTGATGCGCATCTGCTCTCGGATCCATTTTTCCAGGATGCAGGCGCCTTCATGGACTTTTTCAGGCAGTTGTTGGGCAAGATCGTGCTGTTCATGCGGATCTTCCTTGATATTGAAG
>JAILDJ010000123.1 GCA_024689505.1 Clostridiales bacterium | reverse complement strand
GGGTATCTTCGAGGCTTATGGCAATAAAGGGAACCACATCATTACGACGGCGGTGGAACACCATGCGATCCTGCACACCTGCGACTATCTGGAAAAGGTACGCGGCGCCAAGATCACCTATCTTCCTGTCGATGCGGAAGGTTTCGTAAAACTGGACGAGTTGGAAAAAGCGATCACGGATGAGACCATCCTGGTCTCCATCATCGCCGCCAACAACGAGATCGGGACGATCAATCCCATCGAGGAGATCTCCCGGATCTGCCATGAAAAGGGCGTCCTGCTGCATATCGATGCGGTACAGGCCATCGGCAATATCCCGATCGATGTAGAAGCCATGGGCATTGACCTGCTGTCCATCAGCGCGCATAAATTCTACGCACCGAAGGGTGTAGGCGCCTTGTATGTCCGCAAAGGTGTACGGCTGCCTTCCTTCATCCATGGGGGAGATCAGGAACGCAAAAAGCGTGCCGCAACGGAGAACATCCCCGGTATCGTCGGCATGGGTGTGGCGATCGAGCTTGCAGTGAACGAAATGGAAGAACGCAACAAGACTTTGATCCCGCTTCGTGACCGTCTGATCCGCGAGATCGAAGAGAAGATCCCCTTCGCGAAGCTCAATGGTCCCAGGGAAAAACGCCTGCCCGGCCACGTCAATTTCAGTTTTGAATTCATCGAGGGCGAGTCGCTGCTCCTGCTGTTGGATATGGCCGGCATCTGCGCGTCCAGCGGTTCCGCCTGCACTTCCGGATCTCTGGATCCGTCCCACGTCCTCATGGCCATCGGCCTGCCGCACGAGATCGCTCATGGTTCTCTGCGCCTGACATTGGGACGTGAAAACACAGAAGAAGATGTGGATTATATTATGGAGAAGCTTCCGCCGATCGTAGAGCGTCTCCGTGAAATGTCACCTTTGTATGAAGATTTCGTAAACGGCAATGTGCAGCCGATCATCATGAAGAAGTAAGTGAGGTCATATCTATGGCAATGATGTATTCTGAAAAAGTAATGGACCATTTCATGAATCCCCGCAACATGGGTGAAATGGAGGACGCCAGCGGCGTCGGTACCGTAGGCAACGCCAAATGCGGCGATATCATGCGCATTTTTCTGAAAGTCGATGATGATGGCATCATCCAGGATGTCAAATTCAAAACTTTTGGCTGCGGCGCAGCGGTAGCGACCTCCAGCATGGCCACAGAAATGGTCATCGGCAAGACCGTTCAGCAAGCGTTGGAAGTTACGAACAAAGCTGTTATGGAAGCACTTGACGGATTGCCTCCAGTTAAGGTACACTGTTCCTTGTTAGCAGAACAGGCGATCCATGCAGCTCTTTGGGACTATGCGAAGAAAAACAACGTGACCATCGAGGGCCTGGAACCGCCGGTCGACGATATCGAAGAGATCGTCGGTGATGAAGAGTAATAAGCTTTAACAGGAGGGTACCCCATGAGACTCATCATCAATGCGGATGTTGAAAAAAACCAGATCAGCAAGTATATCTATGGACATTTCTCAGAGCATCTGGGACGCTGCATCTACGGTGGCGTGTATGTTGGAAATGATCCGGAGATCCCCAATATCGAGGGCCTTCGCACAGATGTCATCGAAGCGTTGAAACAGATCCGCATTCCGGTCCTGCGCTGGCCCGGCGGATGCTTTGCGGATGATTATCACTGGCAGGATGGTATCGGCCCTAAAGACCAGCGTCCTTCCATGGTCAATAAGAACTGGGGCGGCGTTACCGAGGACAATTCCTTCGGAACGCACGAGTTCCTGCGGTTCTGCGAACTGATCGGTGCAGAGCCTTATATCAACGGTAATGTTGGCAGCGGTACGGTCCGTGAAATGCGTGACTGGGTCGAATACATGACCTTCGACGGTGTTTCTCCTATGGCCGATCAGCGCCGTGCCAACGGGCAGGAGGAGCCTTGGAAAGTGCAGTTCTTCGGTATCGGTAATGAAGCATGGGGCTGCGGCGGTAATATGCGTCCGGAATACTATGCCGATGAATTCCGCAAATTCAATACATATCTCTACAATTATGGGGATAATAAGCTGTTCCGCATCGCGAGCGGCGCCAGCGACAACGATTACAACTGGACCCGCACGCTGATGGACCGCATCGGACGCCGTATGGATGGCATCGCCGTACATCATTATTCCGTAGCGGGCACTTGGGCTCATAAAGGCAGTGCTCTGGATTTCAATGAGGATGAGTGGGCTGCTTCCATGAAGAGTTCCTGGTGGATGGACGAGCTGATCACCAACCACAGCGCCATCATGGATGAGTTCGATCCTGAGAAGAAGATCTGGCTCATCGTGGATGAGTGGGGCAACTGGCATGATGTGGAAGAGGGAACGAATCCTGGCTTCCTGTATCAGCAGAACTCCGTACGTGACGCCGTCGTCGCGGGCATGATCCTCAATATCTTCAACAACCACAGCGACCGTGTCCGCATGGCGAACATCGCGCAGATGGTCAATGTACTGCAGTCTGTGATCCTTACCGAAGGTACGGCCATGGTCAAGACGCCGACCTATCATGTCTTCGATATGTACAAGGATCACCAGAATGCAACTCGTGTGGATGCAAGTGAGATCGACGTGCCCGAATATATCCATGGCGATATCGCGATCCCCGCGGTGACCAGTTCTGTTTCCAAGCAGGCAGATGGTACGCTTCTGGTGACCTTCAGCAATGCGGATCCGAACACATCTCAGAAGATCATGATCGATGTGCGGGGCAAGTTCGTGGGCAGTGTAGAAGGCCTGGTACTGACGGGTGAAGCCATGAATGCGGCCAACACCTTCGATGCGCCGGAAACGGTACAACCTGTGCCTTTCATGGATTTCGTACTTGAGGATTCCGTGATCAAGGCGGAGCTTCCTGCACGTTCGGTCGTCAGTCTGACGATCCGCTGATCATGCAACGGGAAACAATAACGGCAGAGCCTTCCAAAAGGCGCTGCCGTATTTGTGAATTATTGGAGTTCGATGTCGAGGAATATACACAGGAAGCCATCGAACGATTGCTGCGATTGAAGCCAAAAGAGGCATGTCCGCCTGCTTTGTACGCTGAGCGTATCGGATTATGTGACGCATGCGCGCATCAGGACACTTCAGGTGTATGTATGATGTGCGGTTGCTACTGCACCGTACGCGCATGCCTTTCTACGCAGCATTGTCCAAGAAAGAAGTGGTAGATACTTGATCATTTGGCTGTTATGGGACCCCTCCGAGGGGGAATTGCGTGTCAAGAATGCTGAGCAAAGCTTTATATTGCTCCCGATCCATACGAGCCTTGCGGACTGCCTTGTGCAGACCGCAGGGTTTTCTTCGGATGCGGCTCTGCTGCTCACGGACAATCGTGTACTTGCGACAGAGGCGGAAACCTTCGATATCCCTACAGTCAGTCTGGCGCAGACCGAGGACCTTCTTCCCATCCTGGTCGAGGATGCCCGGCATATGAACAGCCAATGGTCATATAGTCTTGTACAATGGTATCTGGCTAACCATCGGGATCTTCCGTGGCGCAGGACGAAGTCTCCTTATGCCGTCTGGGTCTCAGAGATCATGCTGCAGCAGACGCGGGTCGAAGCCGTGATCGGGTATTATACGAGGTTCATGGGGCGCTTTCCAACAGTCAAAACACTGGCGGATGCAGATATCGATGAAGTCCTGAAATACTGGGAAGGGCTTGGGTATTATTCCCGTGCCAGAAACCTGCATAAGGCGGCCAAGTGCATCATGGAGCAGTATCAGGGTACTTTTCCAAGCGCCATAAAGGAATTAGAGGGACTGCCCGGGATCGGTGCCTATACTGCCGGAGCCATCGCATCGATCGCGTTCGACGTACCTGCGGCAGCTGTAGACGGCAATGTTCTGCGCGTTCTATCGCGTCTGTATGCCCTTTGGGATGATATCATGACTGATTATACTCGGAGGCGCGTAACGGCCCTTATAGAGGCAAATATACCGCTTCAGGCGCCAGGAGATTTCACACAAAGTCTCATGGAACTCGGCGCCCTTGTATGTATTCCGGGACGGCCGCGGTGTGAAGTATGCCCCTTGTCTTTTGAATGTAAGGCGCACATGCTGCATGTGGAAGAGCAATTGCCTGTCCGTATACCGAAGACCAAAGTACGGGAACAGAAAAGGGCGGTCTTTCTTTTCTTCAATGAAGACCGGGTCCTGCTGCATCGACGGCCCGAGGGAACCGTGCTGGGAGGACTGTATGAGTTTCCCGGTGTCGATCTTGTTAATGGAGCGGCATCAACAGTTGATCAGGCCTTCTTTGACGCATATGGTATACAGCCCAAAGGTACGGTGGAATGTGGAGAAGCGGTACATAGATTCACGCACATCCATTGGCATATGACGATCTGCACGTCGGATCTGGTTCCGGAACAGGTTCCGGAGGACGGCAGCTGGCTGTGGGCAGATGCTGCTACGTTGGACCAGATCATGATCCCAACTGCCTTCAAAAGCGCTATGAAGCTTGTAAAACAACGTTTTTCTTGTATTTAGAGACAGGTCGTGTTATAATCGACTTTGTATGTATTGAAGTCTCTATTACTTAAGGAGGACCATAAGTGGCCACAAAGCGCAATCAACGGACCATCAGCAGCGGTATCGGTTTTTCGATATTGATCGCTGTGTTCGTTATCGTATATATCTTGCCCCGGTTGATCACCTTTGTTGACGAAGGAACGAACAACTACGTCATTGCCAAAAGCGGACGTATCGATGACACCATTGCCCTGACAGGAGTGGTTACGCGGGAAGAACAGTTGTTCAAGGCCGTCAGTTCCGGTGTAGTGCAATACTACTATCCTGGAGGCAGATCTTTGGCAAAAAATACGGTCATCGCTACCATCACGGATGAGGACTATTATGGGGATCTTCTGACGGACCGCAAGGATGTCATCAACAGCAAGATCTCGGATCTGTCCGAGTCCGATACAGAGTATGGACAGGAATTCGTACAACTGAAAAAGAACATCAGATTCAACGTTCAGCAGTATCAGAAAAACAAGGATTTCAGCCAATATGGCAGTATCTATGATCTGAAAGATTCTTTGACCGCCGCCATCAGGCAGCGCCAGGATCTGTATTCACTTTTGTCCGGCTCCACCGCTCGTACACTGCTGGAAGAACAAGCGCTGTACGCCAAAGTCGAAAAAGAAGCCTCTGATGATCTATGGATCAGTGAAGCAGGGATCATCTCCTATGCCTACGATGGGTACGAGGGATGGGATGCTTCCATGGTCCGTTATGACTTTGTCGAAAAGTACAAAAACTCATACGACTATCTGAATATCAATCTACAGAAAGTAGAGAAGGGGGATCCGGTCTATCGTCTGGTCACTTCGCAGATCTGGCACATCACGGTGTTCTTGTCAAAAGCAGATACAGAGCGCCTTGAGATCGAAGAGGGGGACAGTATCACATTCTACGATGGCGAGGAAAAGCTGACCGGCATGGTCGAAGCGCTTGAGGATGGGCTGCGTCCTGAGACATATAAGATGGTCATCCGCATGCAGTCCCGCCTTACGGATTATCTCGACCGCCGCCTGGTGCAGATCAACCTGTCCAACAATACGTATGAAGGCATGAAGGTCCCGAACCGATGCCTCACTGAGGTCGAATTCTTCTCTGTTCCCACCGCCTGCATCTTCCATTCGGATGATCAAGTCGGTGTCATGGCTCGGACAGCGGCCGGTGATACGTTTATTCCGATCGATTTCGATTGGCACACGGAGAATGATTATTACTTCAAGGAGGCGGATATCACCCCGGGTACCGTCCTGCTGCAGGAAGGTTCCAGTGAAACATATCTGCTGCGTGCCGCCGTACCGACGTACGGTGTTTATCTGGTCAATGGTGTGACCGAGACCTTCAAACATGTGAACGTATTGTACCAGAATGAGGAGTATTCCATCATCGAAGGTCTGAGCCAATATGATCATGTCAAATTACTGGATGCTTAAGGAGATTATAGGAGTATGAAACTACGTCTTCTGATTCTTATCGGCTTGATCTGTGTCCTTATGGTCGGCTGCGGAGGTCGGCCTGAGAAGATCAATGCGCTGCTGGAGCAGGGCGATCAGGCGTTTGAAGAAGGCCGATATGAAGAAGCGCTCATGGCCTATGATCAGGTCATCCAATTGAAACCGCGTCTGCCCATGGCGTACAACGATCGTGGGCGGGCTTACGTCCGTCTGTCGCGCTATGAAGAAGCTGTTGATGACTTTAAAAAAGCCATCGATCTGGATCCGCAGTCTGAGTATTATGCCAACCTGGGCCTTGTCTATCTGACGACCGGTGCGTGGAAGGAAGGCGCCGCTGCTTTTACAGAAGCGATCGAACGTGACAGCCGGGTCGCGGACCTGTATATCCACCGAGCACAATGTTATGATGCATTGGATCAGAACGTATTGTCTGTTTCGGATTATACGCAGGCGATCGAACTGGATCCGGATCACATGGATGCGGCGGTCTACAACAACCGTGGCACCGCATATTTCAACTTGGGTGAATATGAACAGGCGATCGTCGATTATAATCACGCGTTGGCGCTCGGAACGGAGGACGAGACGATCATCTACCGTAACCGCGCGGAAGCATTCCGCCGCATGGACGATATGGAAAATGCCATCCCGGATATGCTGTATCTGATCGAACAGGATCCGGATGCGGAAGATTCTCTGCAGTATAGGAAATCGATCGCTTCCTACTACTTGCAAATGCAGCGCTATGCGGAAGCGCTTGAACAGCTGCGTATCCTGGCCGAAAAGGATCCGGAGAATGTGGAGCTGCTGCAGCAGATCGCGGACTGCTCCTATATGTTAGAGGATTATGAACAGGCCATCAAGGATTACACTGCGTTGATCAAAGTAAAAGCTGACGCCATCAGCTATGGCAATCGTGCGGATTGTTATCTGAAAGTCGGCAATAAGAAAAAAGCATTGAAAGATCTGTCGAAGGCCATCAAGCTGGATCCGGAATACGGTTGGGCGTACTACATGCGTGCACAGATCTATCTGGAGCAGGAAGAGTTCGAAAAAGCGGAAGCGGATCTTTCAAAAGCGCAGTCATTATCATATAACGAACAAGAGGATGCTACATGATCTCATTTGAAGAATTAGAGAAAAATTACGCGCAGGTCCGAGAGCGGGTAGCAGAAGCCGCGATCCGGACCGGACGTGCAGCGGAAGACGTCATGCTCCTGCCAGTGACAAAGACACAGGATGCAGAAGTCCTTCGGATGGCATATGAACTGGGCATGCGGGCTTGCGGCGAGAACCGGGTCCAAGAGATCCTGGCCAAGAAACCTCAGCTGCCAGAGGATCTGATCTTTCATCTGATCGGACATCTGCAGAAAAACAAAGTTCGGCAGATCCTTGGCGAAGTCAGTCTGATCCATTCTGTCGATAGTTTCGAACTGGCGCAGGTCATCGAAAAAGAAGCGGTCAAGAAAGAATTGGAAGCTGATATCTTGGTCGAGATCAATGCCGGGGGAGAAACATCCAAATTCGGTACGACGCTGGAGCAGACAGAAGACTTGATCCGCCAGATCGCGCAGCTTCCGCACGTGCATGTAAAGGGCTTGATGACTGTAGCGCCATATGTCGAGGATCCCGAGGAAAACCGTAAAGTTTTTAGGGACATGCATCATATTTTTATTGACATTCAAGACAAAAACATCAATAATGTAACCATGTCTGTACTATCGATGGGCATGACGAATGATTATGAAGTTGCAATATCTGAAGGCGCGAATCTGGTCCGGGTGGGGACCGGCATTTTCGGCGCAAGACAATATACTGTGTAAAAGAGAGGAACGAACATGAGCAAATTTGTAGACAAACTGACTTCCGCCCTTGGCATTTCGAAAGTATACGATGGGGACGATTACGACGAGTACGATCAGTACGATGAATATAACCAATATGACGAGGAAAACGATGCCGCGTCACGTACATCCGCGTCATCCCGTACGTCACGTCCTTCCTTCACCTCTGATGCATCCACGATCAGAGATACTTCATCTGCAAGAACTACCAGCCGTTATGGCAGTTCTTCTTATACTTCATCCTCTTCGCGCTATGATCGTCCGTCGTCCTATGACCGTACGGAACCTTCTGTTACGCGTCTGTCCAATGCCTCTACCTCCAGCATTTCCAATTACAGCCGTCTGCGCAATTCCAAGGTCGTGAACCTGAATGCCAGCATCCAGATGGAAGTGGTGATGGTCAATCCGGAAACATTGGAAGAGGCCAGAGATATCGCCATGCAGATCAAGGATCGCAAACCTGTCGTCATCAACCTGGAATTCGCCGAGCCGCGTATCGCGCAGCGGATCACGGATCTGCTTTGCGGATGCTGCTATGCATTGAATGGGAATATCCAGCGTGTTTCCGATAAGATCTTCATGATCGCTCCGGATACGGTAGGATTTGCCGGTGATCTGGATATCCGTGAAAAACTGCAGGGAGAGAACGCGTTCAATCTGCCCTGGCAGGAGAAGTAAACGTGACCAAAGAAGACACTTTATTCCGACGGCGGCTGGAGGATCTGATCGAGCGTTCCGACAGGATCGGGTATCCTGTATATTCGGATTTCCTCGATGGAGGGCAGCGTCTGATCGCTGAGACTCTCAGCCTCCCGCCGCAGATCAGAATGATGTTTATCGGGGGATATGAGGACGCTGAACGAGTCATTGCGGCCTTTTATCCCGCGTTTTTTAATTATACGATGGATAACGGTGTTCCTGAGGAAGATATGGATCATCCGGTACGTGCATTAGATATTCGGCTGAAAGCCGCTAAATTCGTGCACAAAGTGCCGGGACATCGGGACTATTTAGGAGCCTTGATGGGCCTCGGGATCAAGCGTGAGACCATGGGGGACATCCTGGTCCACGAAGGTGGAGCCGTGCTGATCACGTTGGAAAGTGTCTCCGCTTATATCCAGGAATCTCTTACGTCCGTTGGCGCGGCGGAAGTGATCGTGGATCCCATTCCATTGGCCGATGTCGGCAAATATATACCGGATGGACAAGAGAAGATCATCGATGTTTCTTCTGCGCGGCTGGATGCTGTTATCAGCAAAACCTTCAATATGGGCCGCAGCGATGCCCTACAGTGGGTCCGCAGCGGCAGAGTACATCTGAATTGGAAAGAGATGCTGCAGAATGACAAAGCCGTCAAGGCGGGTGACTTGATCTCGGTCCGAGGTAAAGGCCGTATCCGCATCCTGGAAGAAGTCGGAACGACAAGATCCGGCCGCATCAAGCTCAAAATCGAAAAATTCGGATCCTGAAACTGCGGGAAACCGCGGGGAGTATACTTTATGAAAAAAACAGTACATTTGGTACTTTGGTCGGTCCTGTTGATCGCTTTCGATCAATGGACCAAATATCTGGCGCAAAACGGTCTGGACAAGCCGATCCCTTTGATACGCGGTGTCTTCGAGCTGCAATATGTGGAGAATCAAGGTGCCGCATTCGGCATCCTGCAGAACAAGCTTTGGCTGTTCATCATCTTCACATTGATCATGTTGACCGTACTGGGATACTTGTATTATAAAACGCCGGCCGAGAAGAGCTTCGGTTGGATCAGGCTTGCTTTGATCCTCATCATATCCGGTGCCATCGGCAACCTGATCGATCGCGTGCTGCGTCGGTATGTTGTCGATTTCCTGTATTTCAAACTGATCGATTTCCCGGTCTTCAATGTGGCGGATTCTTTCGTCGTGGTAGGATGCTGCCTTTTCGTGCTCCTGTATTTTGTGCAGAAACAGCAGGTCTCTGAAGTGATGTCCAACCTGGAAAAAAAGGAGAAGGCCAGTGAGTGAGATCTGGATCGCGGATGAAAACTGTAAAGGTGCCAGACTGGACCAGTTTCTTCAAGAATCGATGAACGACGTTTCTCGTTCCAGGATCCGTAAATGGATCGACGAGGGAGACGTTCTGGTCAATGGAGATCAGGTCAAGGCTGGATACAAACTGCGGATCGGAGATCAGATCGAGGTCGAGGAGCCGGAGCCGGAAGAACTGCTGTCTGCGGCGCCGGAACCCATGGATCTGGAGATCGTATATGAGGATGAGGATCTGGCGATCGTCAATAAACCGCAGGGCATGGTCGTGCATCCTTCCGCCGGCCATCCAAACGGAACCTTGGTCAACGGTCTGATGTATCATTTCCAGGGACAGTTGTCCGGGATCAACGGCGTGCTGAGGCCCGGCATCGTCCATCGGATCGATAAGGATACCTCCGGGCTGTTGGTGATCTGTAAAAGCGACCAGGCGCACCATGCGCTCAGCGCTATGTTGGCGGACCATGATATCACCAGAAAGTATCATGCGATCGTCTATGGCAA
>JAILDJ010000085.1 GCA_024689505.1 Clostridiales bacterium | reverse complement strand
TCCTCCGCCGGTACCCAGGCCGGTGTCAGGCGGTCTTCCCGGGGATTGGCGAAATAATCGATACTAAGGACGGTGTCGCCCAGCTTGACCCAAAGGCCCATCTGGCCCATCCACCAGAGAACAGCAGTCCCGTATGGGACTTTGGTTTCGCGGACTTGTTGTAAGAATGCTTGTGGGTTCATGGTCTGCCTTTACTCCATGGTTTGGAACGGCCGGGTCTCCTCGATCCGCTTCAGGTTGTCGAGAATGCGGGTCAGATATCCGTTGAGGATGGAAAGTTCTTCCTCGGTGAAGCCCGTAAACAGTTCGTGGTCGATGTCGGCAAATAACTGTCGGCTGAAGCTGACGACACTTTCGCCCTTTTCGGTCAGGGTGACGAAATTGAAGCGCGTGTCCTTTGGATTGGTATTCTTGGTGATATACCCTTCCGATTCCAGTTTTTTGAGAGACATGGTGACCGCGGCGGGGGAGATGTTCAGTCTGGTCGCGATCTCTTTCTGTGAGCGAAAGTCCTCGTGGGCCAGAACCATCAACAGCAGGTGCTGCGAATGGGAGATCCCGGTGCACTGTTGCACCAGCTGCATGATCACGCGCCGATGCTCATGGTCATGGATCCGCAGCAGTGATGTGGTTTTTTTAAGTATTTCCTCCATTATTTGACGGCCTTTCTGTATGGTTTACACAATGAATCATTAACTATTTAATAATAATATACGCGATATGCTGAATTGTCAAGGGAAAGACTGTTTTTTCTTGAAATCAAGCCCCGGTTAACGTACAATAGAGATGGTGAAACATCCTTGAGAAACATAAAAACCAACGATCGGAGAGGAATCATCATGGCAAAAAAAGTTGCAGTGATCATGGGCAGTGACAGTGATTGGGGCGTCGTCCAGAAGGCTGTCAAGACCTTGAAACAGTTCGATATAGAAACAGAAGTACATGTAATGAGCGCGCATCGTTCCCCGGCAGAAGCGGCGGCGTTTTCGTCATCCGCCAAGGAGAATGGGTTTGGTGTGATCATCGCGGCGGCCGGCATGGCGGCCCATCTGGCCGGTGTCTTGGCCGCGCATACGACGCTGCCCGTCATCGGTATCCCTGTCAAGTCCGCGAATCTGGATGGGCTGGATGCGCTCCTGGCCACCGTGCAGATGCCTTCCGGTATTCCGGTGGCTACAGTCGCGATCGATGGCGCAAATAACGCCGCTTTCCTGGCGATCCAGATCCTGGCACTGGCGGACGAGAGCCTTGCCGCACGTCTGGAAGCCTATAAAGAAGAAATGAGACAGGGTGTCCTGGCTAAGGATGCCGCTATGCAGAAGAAAGTCGAGGAGTTGTAATGGGTGGTTTCTTTGGTGTCGTTTCCAAAGGCAGCTGTATCATGGATCTGTTCTTTGGGACCGATTATCATTCGCATTTAGGTACCTACGTCGGCGGCATGGCGGTATGCAACGGGGAAACAGGGTTCGACCGTTCCATCCACCGCATCACGAACAAACAGTTCCGTTCGCAGCTGGAATCAGCAGCAGCCCGCATGCAGGGTTCTATCGGGATCGGCTGCATCAGTGACACGGATCCGCAGCCGCTTTTGGTCTGCTCGCGTCTGGGCAATTACGCTATCACTACGGTCGGACGTATCAATAATAAAGACGAGCTCGTTCAGAAGGCGCTGGCCGATGGGCATGCCCAGTTCCTGGAACTGAGCAGCAACCGCGGCGTCAACGAGACGGAGCTGGTCGCTTCCTTGATCAATGAGAAAACGACCATCGAAGAGGGCATTCGTCATGCACAGGAAATGATCGATGGTTCGATGTCGGTGCTGATCGCGACGAAAGACGGTATCTATGCCGCACGCGATCTGGTCGGCCGTACGCCCGTGGTCATCGGCATGAAGGAAGACGCTCTGTGTGCTTCTTTTGAGTCCCATGCCTACCTGAATCTGGGCTATCATACATTGAAAGAACTTGGACCGGCCGAAGTCGTGTTCATCACGGCGGATGGCATCGAGCCTAAGCTGCCGCCGTTGCTGAAGAAGCGCATGTGCGCCTTTATGTGGACCTACTACGGGTATCCCACGGCCAACTATGAAGGCGTCAACGTAGAAGCTTCCCGCAACCGCTGCGGCCGTATGCTGGCGGAGAATGACAAAGACAAGAACATCCGCGTGGATTATGTGGGCGGTATCCCGGATTCCGGAACCGCTGCCGCCATCGGCTATGCGAATGCGTCCGGCGTACCTTTCGCCCGCCCGTTCATCAAGTATACGCCGACTTGGCCGCGCAGCTTCATGCCCCAAAACCAGAACATGCGCAATCAGGTCGCTCATATGAAGCTGATCGCGATCGACGAACTGATCCGTGACAAGAGCCTGCTCCTGGTGGATGATTCCATCGTCCGCGGCACGCAGATGGGTGAGACGGTCGACTTTCTGTACGAAAGCGGGGCGCGTGAGGTACATGTCCGCCCGGCCTGCCCGCCGGTCATGTATGGCTGCAAATATCTGAACTTCTCCCGGTCCACCTCCGACATGGACCTGATCGCCCGCCGCTGCATCGTCGAGCTGGAGGGCGGTGTACCTTCTGATGAGAGGGTCCATGTCTATGCCGACGCATCTACACCGGAACATGCAGCGATGGTCGAACGCATCCGCGAGAAACTGAAGTTCACGACCCTGTCCTATCCCAGCGTGGAGATGGTCTCTCGCTCGGTACAGGTCCCGGAAGACGAGATCTGCACCTACTGCTGGACAGGAAGAGAGTAATATACGTCCTATAGTTAAATACAGGGCTGAAAGTATACTATGTACTTTCAGCCCTTTACTCGACCCTAAGGAGATCGATGCCGATCATTCCCACTACATCAGTCGAAATCTCTTCTCAGTATGCCTTTTTGGGACGCTTTTACCCACTGTATGAGCACATCCTGCAGAACAGTATACCGAATCGCACGAAATACAGAATTATAGTCATTATGTTCACTTTTATGCCATAAAAACCACGTAAAAAAACATACTGTCGTTGAGATAAGATCCTGACAGTATGTTTTTACCTATAAAAACGACCCACTGAGAAGATCTTCAGACCTTTGCAGTAGGCCGGCATGGTTAAGACCGAACAAAAAGGGGGCTGCCGCTTGTATAGCGACAGCCCCGTGGAGAGAAGGAGACGATTTATTCAATGGTGATATACTTCTTCTCTTCGACTTCCGGTTTCTTGTCCTTCTTGGCTACGGAAAGTTTCAAGATACCATTTTCGAAGCCGGCGTGGATATCTTCATACTCTGTCTCATCGCCGACGTAGAAGCTTCTCTGCATCTGGCCGTAATAGCATTCACGACGCAGATAACGACCTTCCTTTTTGTCCTCATGGGTCTCATTCTTGACGGCGCTGACGGTCAGGTAACCGTTCTTCAGGTCGGCCTTGATGTCGTCCTTGTTGTACCCCGGCAGCTGCAGATCGATCTCATAATGATCGTCGAATTCCTGAACGTCGGCGTTCATGGCAACATTGCGGCTGCGCATCGGCGCATTGAAGAAATCATCGAACATATCCTCAAACGAATTATTTTTGAACAGAGCAGGCAGTAACATAACTAATCCCTCCATCTAATAGTGATATTGTTATCAACCTTCACAAGCCATAACTTGTTCGATTGATTATGTATATAGTACTACAATTGTTAGCCAATGTCAATAGTGAGTGCTAATAAAATTTGTTAACATTTTGTGAATAAAATGATATAATGCAATAAAGTCCTCCCTTCGTGCATTATACAGGTAAAGAAGATGGAAGGGAGGGGCCAAAGTGCAGATGGCAGAGACGGCCGTGCCGGATCTTTTCTACCAAAAGAAAGAGTATCAAATGAGTACAGTGGATGAAAAACTATTGCTGAAGATCGGACAGGGAGACGCGGATGCGTTGGAGGCGTTGTATGCAGCGGCATCCGGGGCTGTGTTTGCCTATGCCTATTCGATCCTGCGGGATCGTCAGGACGCGGAAGATGCGCTGCAGGATACGTTTTTGAAGATCCATGCAGCGGCGCATCTCTACGAACCACAGGGGAGACCTATGGCATGGATCCTGACGATCACACGCAACATCTGCATGATGCAGTTCCGGGGCCGGCAGAGGATCACCGTACTGGAGCATGAGGATCAGACGGCGGACTGGGGCAGGATCCCGGATACGGAAGATCGGCAGGTCCTGAAAACCGCCTTTTCCATCCTCACGGAAGAGGAATCCAGGATCATCCTGCTGCACGCGGTGGCGGGCTTGAAGCATAAGGAGACAGCCGCACTGCTGGATATGCATCTGTCGACCGTACTATCCAAATATCATCGGGGGATCCGGAAATTACGGCAGGAGCTGGAGAGGTCAGAGCAATGAATATGAAACAAATCGATAATAAACTGAGGCAGGCTGCGAAAGATTGGAAGCCTGAATGGGATGACAGCATCAAAGAGCGCCGGGTCGCACAAGCGGTCGGAGACGAGTGGTATCTGGAAGGCACGAAGCGCCGGAAGACAAGGCCCGCCCTGAAGTTCGCGGCCTATGCCATGGCCGCCATCGCCTGTTTCGCGGCAGTATTCGTACCCCGGACACAGCTTCTTGCGCGGGTGGATTCCGTCGTTTACCTGGACGTCAATCCCAGCGTTTCTCTGGAAGTGAACAAAAAGGACAAGGTCCTGCGAGCAGAGGCGCATAACGAAGATGGGAAAAAGATCCTGGCAGATATGGATCTGAAGGGCAGCAACATCGACGTCGCGGTCAACGCTCTGATCGGCTCCATGTTCCGCCAGGGCTATCTGACCGAAGAGCGCAGCACGGTGCTGCTGTCCATCGAGAGCCGGGACGCGCAGCACGCGGAAAGCCTGCGACTGGAGCTCGCGGAGGAGATCAATGCCTATCTGACCCAACTGGTCGGCAATGGCTCGGTCTACGATCAGAGCGTCGCGCCGGAAGAAATCCTGGAGGAAAAGGCAAAGCAGTATCATATCACACCGGGCAAGGCATTCCTGATCCAGCGCCTGATCGAAGCGGACAGCTCGCTTTCCTACGACGATCTGGCCCGGATGAATATGTCGGAACTGGCGCGCCTGCTGCACCGGCATGGGCATGCTCTGAAAGAATACCTGAATCTGCATGGCATCGATCTGGATGACATCGATGATCTGGACGACCTGGTCGAGGAAGTGCTGGAGCCAGAGGACGATCATGATGACGATGACTCGGATGAGATCGATGACGTGGACGACGATCATGACGACGACACGGATGAGATCGATGACGTGGACGACGATCATGACGACGACACGGATGAGATCGATGACGTGGATGACGATCATGATGATGACCCAGAGGAGATCGATGACGTGGACGATGTTCACGACGATGACCCGGACGAGGCGGAAATCGACGATGACGATGATGACGATGATGACGATGCCGAGGAGGATGATGCCGATGATGTGGACGACGATGAAGACGAAGATGACGATGAAGATGATGATTAAGGAGGCCGAGGCGTACTGACCCGGCCCTGCAATGAAAAACTAAGGAGGATTTCCGCAGCAGATCTGTGGAAGTCCTCTTTTTTGTGCAGCCGGTCTTGTACGCTGATGCTGATCCATCAAAAGAAAGAGAGGTATCAGAGGATGAGCAGATTCAAACGGGGCGACATCGTGTATTTTATCCGCAGCGGGTATGAGGTGATCCCGGCCCAGATCACGTCCTGCCAGGGGACGCAGTATGTGCTGCGTTTCCGCGGGCACGACAAGAGGGCATATTCAGCGATCCGCTTGGAGGAGCGGCGTTTGTTCGCGAGCAGAGAGGCCGCGGGACAGGGCATGGCGCCGGCGGCGCGGCCCCGCCGGGACACCCATTGGGACAGAAAGTATCGGTAAAGTGGTCAAAAATACATAGTTTTTTCGATCGAAATATGATAGTATACAAATATCAAGTTTCAGGAGGTTCGTTATGAATAAATGGATGAGGACCCAGTTCCAACCGGGGCTGCCTTTGGGGAAGGATGGACGACGTGTGACGGCGAGTCCGGAGCACATCGAGATCTCTAAGAACGCGGCCAAAGAGGGCATGGTACTGCTGAAGAACGAAAACAAGGTACTGCCGCTTGCGGAAGGCACGAAGATCGCCTTGTTCGGCAAAGCCACCTTCGATTATGTAAAGGGCGGCGGCGGTTCCGGCGACGTGACCGTGCCTTACATGCGCAATCTTTATGAAGGCCTTATGATGATCGTGGATCCGGAGACCATCTTCCCGGATTCAGCCGCATATTATAAAGCAAATGTCGAGAAACAGTATGCAGAGGGCAAGGTCCCCGGTCTGACGGTGGAGCCGGAAGTGCCGGACGAGATCCTGCAGAAGGCCCGTGCGTTCACCGACACGGCGGTCATTTCCATCAGCCGTTTCTCCGGCGAGGGCTGGGACCGCAAGAGCGTCGCCGACAAGATGAAGGATCACGCCGGCCGTGAAGACGGCGGGATCTGGGGCCTGTGCAACGCCATCTTCGAGCATGGGGATTTCTACTTCTCCGATGCGGAAGCGGCCATGGTGGAGAAGGTAAGCAAAGCCTTCGATAAGGTCGTCATCGTGCTGAACACCGGCGGTATCATGGAAACGAAATCTCTGAAAGAGAGCAAGGATGTGGACGCTGTCCTGCTGGCCTGGCAAGGCGGTATCGAAGGCGGCCTGGCGGAAGCGGAACTGCTGATGGGCGTGGGCAATCCGTCCGGCAAGCTGTCCGATACCTTTGCGAAGGAGCTGGAGGATTATCCAGGTTCCGACCGCTATTTCGAGTCTGATGATTACGTCGAATATGAAGAGGATATCTATGTAGGATATCGTTATTTCGAGACGATCCCCGGCGCGGCCGAGAAAGTCGTCTACCCCTTCGGCTATGGTCTTTCTTACACCACGTTCGCGCTCAGTAAGCCGGAAGTGACCATCGCGGATGGTGAAGTCTGCGTGCTGGTCAAGGTCATCAACACAGGTGACAGAGCCGGTAAGGAAGTCGTGCAGGTCTATGTGGAAGCGCCGCAGGGCAAGCTTGGCAAACCCGCCCGCAGCCTTGCCGGATACCGCAAGACCCGCCTGCTGGAGCCTGGTGACGAGCAGCAGGTCATCGTTCGGTTCCCGGTGGACCAGATGGCTTCCTACGACGATCTGGGCAAGGTGGCAAAGTCCGCCTGGGTCCTGGAGCAGGGTACGTACAAGTTCCATGTGGGCACCTCCGTTCGTGACACGGTGCTTGCAGAAACCGCATATACCGAGCCAGCCGATCGTGTGGTCTGCCAGCTTTCCGAGAAGATGAAGCCCGCCCGCCTCAAGCAGCGTCTTCTGGCGGATGGCACCTATGAAGCGCTGGAGACCTGGGATCAGCCGTTGAATGAGCCGAACGAGCAGGGCTATCTGATGCCCGGTTCGCGGTTCCATACGCGCTATTCCCGCTGGAAGCCGGAAAAACCGCAGCTGATCGATGTCTTCGATGGCAAGATCACCCTGGAGGACTTCATCAAGGAAATGTCCGATGAGGATCTGGCGTGGCTTATGGGCGGCCAGCCCAACGTGGGCCCGGCCAACACCTTTGGCTATGGCAACAACGTCGATTTCGGCATTCCGAACGTCATGACGGCGGACGGCCCTGCAGGCGTGCGCTTTATTGAGCAGACCGGTGTGAAGACCACCGCCTTCCCGGTGGAGACACTGCTGGCATGTACCTGGGATCCCCAGATCTGCGAGCAGATCGGCCGCGTCGGCGCACTGGAAATGAAAGAGAACAACATGGGCGTCTGGCTGACGCCCGCGGTCTGCATCCATCGTAATCCGCTGTGCGGCCGCAATTTCGAATACTTCTCCGAGGATCCGCTGCTGACCGGTAAGCAGGCGGCGGCCCTGGTGCGCGGTATCCAGAGCCAGCATATCGCGGCGACGCCGAAGCATCTGGCGCTGAACAACAAAGAGTTCAACCGCAAGAATTCCGACTCCCGCGCTTCGGAACGTGCCATCCGCGAGATCTATCTGAAGCAGTTCGAGATCATTGTGAAAGAAGCGCATCCGTGGAGCATCATGTCCTCGTATAACATCATCAACGGCCACCGTGCTTCCGAGAACTATGACATGCTGACCGGCATCCTGCGGGATGAATGGAAGTGGGACGGCATGATCACCACCGACTGGTGGACCTATGGTAAGCATCATCAGGAAGCCATGGCCGGCAACGACGTGAAGATGGGCTGCGGCTATCCAGAAGAGCTGATGGAAGCTCTTGCTGCCGGTACATTGACCCGTGAAGCCATGGAGCTCTGCGCGAAGCACATCCTGACCCTGATCCTTCGGATCGACTGATCGCTATGTGGAAACCCTACAGTGTTCCCAGGACGGAACGCATCATAGAAAGGCTTACGCCGACGATCGAGACCATCGCCGCGAAGTATGACATGCCTGCGGCCGCGATCCAGGCCGTGCTGCGCAAGGAAATGCCGCAGATCGATGTGATGGATTTTGCGGCGGACCTGGCGGTGGCACTGGGCGGCCTGCTGAGAAAGGACAGTTCGACCGGCTACATGCAGATCTTCGGCTGGGTCGGCCTGAACGCGGTCAATTTCGCGGTGGACCGAGGCCTGGCGACGTACGAATCTTTGGGGATCCGGTCCGATCATCGTCTGGATCCATATCGGGACGCGGATGTCCGGCTGATCTGGAAGAAGATGGAGGGAGATCGCAAAGCGAACCTCGAGATCGCGGCGCTGAACCTGATCTCCTGTGCGGAGGAGATGACGGGCCGTATCGATTTTGCGCATTATACGGAGGAAGAGTGGAAACTGATCTTCACCCGTTATAATCAAAACATCCGCAAGGTCACCCCTTACGGAGAAGAAGCTTATAGTTACTTTGTACGCTTTCAAAACATTCAGAAAGGAGTTTTATCATGAGTGAAGTATTGCGTGCCATTACCGAGCGCAGCTCGACTCGCGGCTACAAGAAGGACAAGATCGCCCCGGAGATCCTGGAGCAGTTGATCCAGGCCGGCCTGGAGGCCCCAACCGCCGCGAATAAACAGGAGATCCATTTCAGCGTGATCGACGGTGAAGCAGCCGTGCTGCAGGAGATCGAAGATGAGAAGAACCGCGGCTTCGGCCTGGAGCAGGCGCCGCCCAACAACTTCTACTACGACGCGCCGACCGTCATCATCATCAGCGGAGATAAGAACTTCAGCTGGAGTGAGCTGGATGCCGGTATCGCCGTGGAGAACATCGCCATCGCCGCACAGGCGCTGGGTCTGGGCAGCCTCATCATCGGCTGCGTCAAGAACGCCCTTCGCGGTGAAAAGGAAGCAGAGTTCGCAGAAAAGCTTGGCTATCCGGAAGGATACGAGTACAAGATCGCCATCGCGCTGGGCTATAAGGCAGTGACCAAGGAGCCCCATACCTATGAGTATGAGAAACAGGTCACGATCGTGAAATAACAGAAGCATAAGAAAAAGGCATGACCACGTAAGGTCATGCCTTTTTCTTTTGTAGGAGAGAATTATGCTTCGGTAAAGATCGGTGTAGAGTAGTATCTGTCGCCGCTGTCGGGCAGAAGCGCCACGATGGTCTTGCCCTTGTTCTCCGGCAATTTCGCCAGCGCGATCGCGGCGGAGAGGGCAGCACCTGAGGAGATACCTGCGGAGATGCCTTCCTTCTTGGCCAGCAGCCGGGCGGTGGCGAAAGCCTCTGCGCCGGACGCTTTATAGATCTCGTCATAGATCTGCGTGTCCAGTACGTCCGGAACGAAGCCGGCACCGATGCCCTGGATCTTATGTGCGCCGGCATGGCCTTCGGAAAGGACCGGGGAATCCTCCGGCTCCAGCGCCACGATCCTGACGTCGGGATTCTGTTCCTTCAGATACTTGCCCGTGCCGCTCACAGTGCCGCCGGTACCTACGCCTGCGATGAAGATATCGACTTTGCCGTCCGTGTCCTTCCAGATCTCCGGACCGGTGGTGGCGTAATGGATGGCCGGGTTGGCCGGATTGACGAACTGTCCCGGAATGAAGCTGTTGGGGATCTCCTCTGCCAGTTCAGAAGCCTTCGCGATCGCGCCTTTCATGCCCTTGGAGCCTTCGGTCAGTACCAGTTCTGCTCCATACGCTTTCAGGATGTTGCGGCGCTCGACACTCATGGTCTCGGGCATCGTCAGGATGATGCGGTAACCCTTCGCTGCGGCGATGGCCGCCAGGCCGATGCCGGTGTTGCCGCTGGTGGGCTCGATGATCACGGAGTCCTTGTTCAGCAGACCTTTTGCTTCTGCATCATCGATCATCGCCTTCGCGATGCGGTCCTTGACGCTGCCGGCGGGGTTGAAGTATTCCAGCTTGACCAGGATCGTTGCTTCCAGTT
>JAILDJ010000287.1 GCA_024689505.1 Clostridiales bacterium | reverse complement strand
ATCCGGATGATCTGGTGGGTATGCCCCTGGTGGGGTGCCGATTCCTGGGCAAAGTGCTGCTGGTCGGCAGCCTCAGGCTCTGAAGAGCAAGGAGAACGATATGAACGGACAACAGATGGAACGCACTTTACAGCAGGCGGTCGCGGACGGCTTCATTGCCGGTGGGAACCTCCTGGTCCTGAAAGACGGCAAAGAACAGTTCTATTGTCAGGCGGGCTATGCGGACCGGCAGGCGGGCCTCCCGATCGAACGCAATACCATCTTCCGCCTGTATTCGATGAGCAAGCCGGTCACTGCGGCTGCAGTCATGATCTTGATGGAAGAAGGCAGGATCGATCTGATGGATCCGGTCGGCATGTATATCAAAAGTTTCCAGGATCAGAATGTCTGGACGCCTGAAGGCCTTGTACCGGTCGAACGCCCGATGGAGATCCGGGATCTGCTTTCCATGACCAGCGGTCTGGTCTATGGCGGCGGTCCTTCCGTGCCGGAACAGGAAGCGCAGAAGGTCTTCGATGAGGCCATCGGGAAGCTGGGCACGGCGGAGGAGATCGGTACCGTGGAGATGGCGGAGCGTCTGGGCGCCTGCCCGCTGATGTTCCAGCCAGGCGCGTCCTTCATGTACGGCACTTCCGCCGACATCCTCGGCGCCGTCGTGGAGGTCGTCAGCGGTCAGAGCTTCGGTGCGTTCCTCAAAGAGCACATCTTCGATCCGCTGGGCATGGAAGATACCGGGTTCTATGTGCCCGAAGCCAAGCAGGGACGCCTTTCCAAAGTCTACATCAACGGACAGAGCGACAAAGAATACAAGTTCTCACATCTGGACATCCAGAATGAAATGAAGTTTGCACCGCGTTTTGAATCCGGCGGCGCCGGCCTGGTATCGACCGTCACGGATTACGCACGCTTCGCGACCATGCTGCTGAACGGTGGGACATATAAGGGACAGCAGATCCTTAAGGAGAGCACCGTCCGCTTTATGACCGGGCATCATCTGACGGCACCGCAGCAGGCGGCCATGGACTTCGGATGGCCGGGACTTGCCGGGTACAGCTACGGCAATCTGATGCGGACGCTGGTCGATCCGTCAAAGGCCGTGCATATCGTCTTTGATGGAGAATATGGTTGGGATGGGTGGCTCGGCGCTTATTTCTGCAACGCTCCGGAAGACAAGATGACTTTCCTGCTGATGTATCAGCTGACGGATACCGGCACGACGCGGCTGACGCGTATGCTGTTAAATGAATTAGGAGCTGCTTTATGAACAACAACTATCAGGTGATCGCCTTCGATATGGACGGGACCCTGCTTACGACCGACAAAAAGATCTCAGCGGATACGATGCGCGCGATGCAGGAAGCGGTCGAAGCAGGAAAGCAGATCATCCTGTCGACCGGTCGCACGGACGCGGAGCTCGCTGCGTATCGCGAAGCCCTGACCGACGTGCGCTACGGCATCCTGGAGAGCGGCGGCCTTCTTTATGATTTTCATGAAAAGAAAACGCTGGACAATTCCCCCATCAGCCCGGAGAACGTGCTGAAAGTCCTGGAACTGTCCGAGCAGGAGGATGTGCTGGTGCAGGTCATGTCTGCGGGGAAAGTCTTCATCCAGAAGGATGATCTGTACCGGATGGACCATTACCAGCTGGGGTATTTCTTCCCCTTGTTCAGTACGACGGCTACGCTGAAGGACGATATCCGCGCCTGGCTGCGGGAGGGGACCTTGAACGGTACGCTGCAGGTGGAGAAGATCAATCTGTACCATACGGATACCGACGCCCGTCTGCGGACCATCGAGCGGGCGAAGGATGTGCCGCTGGAGCAGGTCTTTTCCGAGATCACTTCCATCGAATTCACACCGGTAGGCATCAGCAAAGGTACGGCGCTGGTGAAGCTGGCGGACATTTTGGGCGTGCCAGTGGAGCAGACGATCGCCGTGGGTGACGCGGACAACGATCTGGCCATGCTGCAGAGCTGCGGCCTCGCCATCGCCATGGGCAATGCCAATGACAACGTGAAACGGGCGGCCGCCGTGGTCGTGGCTGACAATGATCATGATGGTTGCGCCGAAGCGATCCGCAGGTATCTGCTATGAAATTCTATGAGGAAGAATGGCTGCGTCTGAAAGAAGAAGTGGGTCTTGCGAAGGAGTACAAGATCCACTTTGCTGTGTGCCCGCAGGACAAAGAATACTATAAGATCTTAAGTGACAGACAAGGCGCCTCGCTCACGGCGTCCGATGAGGGCATGCTGCTGCAGGCCGTGTATCGGTTCTATTATCAGCTGGGCATGCGGTATCTCGGCCCCGGCCGCAGGTACGAGAAGTGCCCGGCAGCATTGGATCCACGAACCTTGGAACAAGATACTACCATCCGGCCGCTGGCGGTCCGCGGCGTCTGCATCGAAGGCGCCGACAGCCGAGAAAACATTCTGGATATGATCGACTGGCTGCCGAAGATCGGTCTGAACGCGTTCTTCATCCAGTTCCGGGATCCATATACGTTCCTGAAACGGTGGTATGGGCATGAGGGCAACCCGCTGCTGCTGCCGGAGGATTTCGATCTTGCAGCGATCGATACGGAGATCACGGAAGCGATCGCGAAGCGCCATCTGCATCATCACAGAGTCGGCCATGGGTGGACCGGTGCGGTCCTTGGCGCGACGGCGTCCGGCTGGGAGCAGGAAAAGAGCCAGACCGCGGCGGAGCGGCTGTCCTATGCGGCCGAGATCGATGGTGTGCGCGGCTATTTCGGCGGTGTTCCCCTGAATACCAACCTATGCATGTCGAACCGTGAGGTGCAGGAAATGTTCGCCGACGCGGTCCTGACGTATGCCCGGGAGCATCCGGAAGTCGACCATCTGCATGTCTGGCTGGCGGACGACTGCAACAATCATTGTGCGTGTGAAAACTGCCGGAAACAGATCCCAACGGACCTGTATCTGCAGATCCTGAACCGGATCGATGAGAAACTGACGGCGGCCGCTCTTGAGACGCGTATCGTTTTTCTGCTGTATCTGGAGCTTTTGTGGCCGCCTGAGACAGAGACTCTGCATCATCCGGAGCGGTTCGTCCTCATGTTCGCGCCGATCAGTCGGAGCTTTGAAAGCGGGTACCGCAGTGCGGACCGCAATGCCGGGATCCCGCCGTACGTACGCAACCGGATCAGCCTGCCCGTAGGCGTGGATGCCAACATCGCATTCCTCAAAGCATGGCAGAAGGCATTGGGCAGCGCCTGCCCGCAGGGCTTCGCCTATGATTATCACCTGGGAAGAGCCCATTATGGAGATCTGGGCTATATGCGCATCAGCCGGCTGCTGAATGAGGATATCTACCAGATGCCTTCGCTGGGGCTCGAGGGTCTCATGACCTGCCAGGAACTGCGCGCTGGTTTTCCGCATTTCCTTCCGGATTATGTCCTGGGCATGACC